>JAZNNK010000117.1:0-2880 GCA_045580205.1 Faecousia sp. | reverse complement strand
GATATCGTCAATGCTCTGAAGATTTACCTTTCACAGGAGAACTATGCACTTTTTGAAGCCTATACAGGCACAGAAGCGATCGAAATCGTCCGGCAGCAGCCGATCCATTTGATCCTTTTGGATATCATGATGCCGGAGCTTGACGGCATTTCCGCCATGAAGCAGATCCGCAAAATGTCTAACATACCCATTATCCTCTTAACCGCCAAAAGTGAAACGGATGATATGGTGCTCGGACTCGATGCCGGTGCTGATGACTATATCACAAAACCCTTTACCCCGGCAGAAGTGCTGGCGCGTATCCGTTCACAGCTGAGGCGTTATGCCCAGCTTGGTAGTCATAACGAAAATGCTGCAGAATTGACTGTCGGAAGTATTTGCCTGAACGATCAAACCAAAGAAGTATCTGTTGATGGTGAACCAATCTGTCTGACGCCGATTGAATACAGCATTTTAAAGTTGTTGATGCTCAGCCCCGGAAAAGTGTATTCAACAAAAGCGCTCTATGAGGCAGTCTGGCAGGAAACTGCGATCGGAAGTGAAGGCGCGGTTGCTGTACATATTCGCCATCTTCGCGAAAAAATCGAGATCGACCCTTCCGAACCCCGCTACTTAAAGGTCATATGGGGACAAGGCTACAAAGTTGAGGGAGGCAGTTAATTTGAAATACAGCATTGTTGTAAAATTTCTGGCTATCCTGTTGGCCTCATGCTCGCTGATATGCGCTATTGGCGGCACAGTAGGAATCGTTGCCTTGGAGTCCTCCGGACTGTATGTTAATGGTCTCGAAATGCTGCAGGACAAAGAATTCCACTCCATCGCCAGCACCGTTGCGTCAGATTATGTAAACTACTATGCAGCCAAGAAATTAAGCAATCTCTCTTATGCTATGCGTGAAAGCCGTTACGCAAACCCCGAAAAGCGCGGCGACGCAGAGCATTGGACCGTATCTATAAAACAAGGAGACACTGTCCTTATTGACCCCGGCAACACCTCAGCCTTCCCGATTGTTAAACAGTTTTCTTTTGTACCTGTATATCCGATCGTATCGCTTTACGGACCCAACGACACAATTCCGGAAAACATAACCGATTCCGGGACGACAAGCTCTGCATATGCAAATATAATCGCTCCGGAAGGATACTTATACCATGAGGCAAACACCTCATGGCAAGGCGGCAGCTTTTTAACTTACCACTTTTACTACTATGAAGCACCTGAATATACCGCTACCGTTTATATGCGCTCAGAGGTCTTAGATAGCAGTGCACTGCACATTCTGGTCAATATTTATCCGCACCGCTATACTTTTATTGTGATTTTAGCTCTTGGCATGCTGCTCTTCTTTGCAAGCATGGTATACCTTATCTGGGCTGCCGGGCATAGAACAGACGGCACATTCTGTCCATCCGGATTAAACCGTTTACCGCTGGATATATATGCCATACTTGCCTGCAGCGGCATCACAGGGCTGATGATACTGTTAAACAATCTGGTCAGCTGGGTACAGTATGAGGGACCCCATCCGGGAAACCTGAGCATTCTCGCTTTGAATTTAGAAGGGATCATTTTGCTTGGAATAGGGTTTGTCTACGCCCTCTCCTCCCAGGTAAAGATCCCCGGATACTGGTGGGAACACAGTCTGCTGCGCAAATGCGCATGCTTGCTTCAGCGCATATTTACATCGCTATGGCGGGCCGCCTGCCGTGTGGCAGGCCTACTGCCGCTTATGTGGATGTGGTTTATAAGCTGGCTACTTATCGGCGTTGCGCTGTGCCTTTGCGCATGGCTCAGTATCAGCAGTCCGATGATTCCTCTGCTTGCAGTCGCTTTTGTGTTTATATGCATGGTCTGTTACAGCACATACGCCTATGGAACGATCTTATCGGGTGCGAGAAAAATGGCTTCCGGCAAGCTCGGCAGCAGCATCAGTACGCATTTCCTTTTCGGGCATTTTCGCGAATTTGCAAACCATCTGAACGCCTTGGCCGATGTTGCGATCATATCTGCTGAAAAACAGATGCGTTCCGAGCGAATGAAAACGGAACTAATCACCAATGTTTCCCACGATATCAAAACACCTCTGACCTCTGTTATCAATTATATCGACCTTCTGCAAAAACCACATACCGAAGAGCAAGCTGCGCAATATTTGGAGGTGCTGGACCGTCAGTCTCACCGACTAAAAAAGCTTGTTGAAGACATCGTTGCTCTGAGCAAGGCAAGCTCCGGTAATATGCCTGTAAATCTTACCGCGCTTGATGCCACAGAATCACTCAACCAGGCGCTTGGTGAGTTTTCCGATAAACTGGCTGCTGCGCAGCTTGAAGCAGTGTTCCAAAAACCGGATGAACCTGTTATCATGCTTGCTGACGGCAATCTTACATGGCGCGTATTTAATAACCTTTTGAGTAATGCCGTCAAGTACTCACTAACAGCAACACGCGTCTATATCAGTCTTGTCAGATTAGAGGACCGTGTTCTCATCAGCTTTAAAAACATTTCGCAAGAGCCCCTCAATTTAAGCGCAGACGATCTGATGGAGCGCTTTGTGCGCGGGGATATTTCCCGTAATACAGAAGGCAGCGGACTGGGACTGAACATTGCCAAAAACCTTATGGAAATTCAAAACGGACAGCTCCATCTGCTGATCGACGGGGATCTGTTTAAGGTTACACTGATCTTCCCTGCCGCAGATTCATAAATTTATTTAAATTTGTTTTCATTCTCTTCATAACATGTTCAAAATATACAGGTAGAGTAAATACAGAAAGGTTGCGACGGATGCAAGCCGCTTCCTTTCACCTCCGTAAGACCTCTTTTTTCTACCTCTCTTCTTTTATTTCTCAAGCGGAACTCCCGCTGCCTTCTGGCAGCGGG
>JAZNNK010000116.1:0-8751 GCA_045580205.1 Faecousia sp. | reverse complement strand
GTCTATATCAATAAGGTCGAGAGCAGCCGTACAGTGCTTGAGGAGACGGTCGTGCAGCAGCCTGTCGATCGCATCGTTGCGGTCGGAACAGGAGACGGGGCATCCGTTAATGTAAATGCACCCGCGATCGGAGATGGCGTTATTGTTACTGCCAGCGGAGAGATCCTGACTTATTCGAGCACGATGCAGGTCAAGACCACTGCCTACAGTCATTTTGATGCCGGCTGTGATATGATTACTGCAACAGGTACAACTGTCCGTATCGGTACGGTGGCAGTTGACTCAAAGCTGATCCCATATGGAACGCGTATGTTTATCGTCTCTAACGACGGTCAGTATATCTATGGAATCGCAACTGCTGAGGATTGCGGCGGCGGCGTAAAGGGTAACCATATCGACCTGTATTTCCCGACAGTCGAAAAGTGCTTTGAGTACGGAGTTCGCAGCGCCACAGTTTATTTCCTGACCTAAATACTATTGCAAACCCGCCTTTTTTCTGCTATAATCGCAGAGGAAAGGCGGGTTTTTTATGATCGACGTCTGTAATGTACATGTGATGAAGCCATTGCTCGAGCAGCATGGTTTTTATTTTTCAAAAGCAAAGGGGCAGAATTTTCTGATTGCCGGATGGGTTCCGGAGAGAATCGCGGAGGAGTCTGCGGTAGATCAAACAGCGGGTGTTCTGGAGATCGGTCCCGGTATCGGACCGCTTACGCAGCAGCTTGCGCTGCGTGCAGGCAAGGTCTGCGCCGTTGAGGTTGATAAACGGCTTGCGCCTATTTTGGAAAAGACAGTCGGAGAGTTTGGGAATTTAGAGATCCTTTGGCAGGATATTCTTAAGACCGATATTCCTGCGTTGGTAAAAGAGAAATTTCCGGGTCTGCGTCCGATGGCGTGCGCAAATCTTCCGTATTATATTACATCGCCGATATTGACGGCATTGCTTGAAGCAAAATGCTTTGATACGGTAACGGTCATGGTACAAAAAGAGGTTGCACAGAGGATCTGTGCTAAGCCCGGCACGGCGGATTATGGCGCGTTTTCTGTGTTCTGCCAGTATTATGCAGAGCCGGAAATATTGTTCGATGTGCCTGCCGGATGTTTTCTTCCGCAGCCGAAGGTTACCTCGGCTGTAGTCTGTCTGCGCGTGCGGAAAGAATGTCCCTGGGATATTTGCGATGAGAAGATGTTTTTCCGTGTTGTCCGCGCCAGCTTTGCGATGCGCAGGAAAACGCTGCAGAACGGACTTGCTGCCGCATTTGGTCAGCTTGGAAAATCTGCAATTGCGGAAGTTATCACAGATTGCGGTCTGCCTTCCGGTGTTCGCGGAGAGACACTCGATATCGGCCGGTTTGCGCAGATAGCGAATAAATTAGGCGGGAGAGAGTCCAATGATTGAGTGTTTGCTGATCGATCTTGATGATACGATCCTCGATTTTCATCAGGCTGAGGCGGTCGCTATCCGGAAGACGTTGTTATCGTTGGGTATTGACTGTACGGACCATGTGTGCGACCGGTACAGTCAGATCAACAAGGCATGCTGGGAAATGCTGGAGAGGAAGGAGTTAACGCGGGAGCAGCTGCTCGTGCAGCGGTTTGCGATGCTGTTAGCTGAGATCGGTGTTCCGGTCGATCCGGTCAAGTGCGCCAGATGCTATGAAAAGAACTTGTCGATCGGTCATTATTTTATGCCGGGCGCATTTGAAGCGCTGGAGCGCCTGCCCAAAAAGTACAGACTGTTTCTTGCAAGTAACGGAACATCCAGCATCCAGCAGGGTCGGTTAAATAGTGCCGGCATCAAAAAGTATTTTGAGAAGATATTTATTTCGCAGGATATTGGTGCGAACAAGCCGTCAGAGGAATATTTTCTGCGCTGTTTTGCACAGATCTCCAATTTTGATCGCAAAAAATGTATGATCGTCGGAGACAGTTTGACATCGGATATTTTAGGCGGCATACAGGCGGGGATCTTTACATGTTGGGTAAATCCGGAGCATAAGACCGGCAGAGAGGATATTCGTGCCGATTATGAGATCGAAAGTTTATCGCAATTAGAGGCGCTTTTGGATGCGATTTAGGGGCAATCAACAGGGGATAGCATATGCAATTCGGGTATTGACTTTTACCGGATGTGTGATATAATTTTCTCGCTCCATACGGAGGCTTAGCTCAGCTGGTTAGAGCGCATGCTTCACACGCATGAGGTCGACGGTTCGAGTCCGCCAGTCTCCACCATAAAAACACTCTTTTGTCTATCTGACAAAAGAGTGTTTTTTCAATGATATCCGTTCTTTGCGTGGCGAAAGATACAGCTGACACTATGATATACACTTGGCATATGAAGGGAACGAATAATATGTCGTATTTTTATAAAGGGGAAATATACTATACTTCTGCTAAATAATTTTGCAGGCTCTCCTGTCGGTAGAGATGCAATTCTACCAGAGCGAGTGTGTGGAAACAGATAAGTAGGTAGACTGTCCGGTAATAATTGTAGTATTCTTGATATGAGTCAATGAAAGGTAGGATATTTCCCAAATGAGAAGAATAAGAATTGTTGCGGATTCGTCTGCAAATGTACTGGAGCTGCAAAAAACACCATTCGCTGCAGCTCCCCTAAAAGTAATCACAAACGAAAGAGAGTTTGTTGATGACAATGCACTGGATGTGGATGCTATGGTGTCCTGGTTTGATTCCTATAAAGGAAAAAGCAAGACTTCCTGCCCCAATCCGTCTGACTGGCTGGAGGCCTTTGAAGATGCGGATGAAATTTACTGTGTTACGATCACCAGCGGCTTGTCCGGAAGTTTCAATGCTGCGTGTATTGCAAAGCAGATGTATGAAACTGAAAATGAGGGTAAACAGGTATACGTCATTGACTCTCTTTCTGCCGGTCCGGAGCTGGTGCTGATCATTGAGAAGCTGGAAGAATATATCGGACAAGATCTGTCTTACGAGGAAATCTGCCAGAGAATCGAAGCCTATAAGCAAAAGACCGGACTTGTGTTTATGCTGGAGTCTTTAAAGAACTTTGCGGCTAACGGCAGAGTATCTCCGGCGGTTGCGAAGATTGCTGGCGTTTTGGGCATCCGGATCGTAGGTAAAGCAAGTGAACAAGGCACTTTGGAGCCTACTAATAAGTGCCGGGGCGAGGTGAAGTCTTTGTCTACAATTCTGTCAAACCTGAAAGCCTTTGGACTGTCCAAAGGAAAGGTGCAAATCGCCCACTGTATGAATGAGGGTGCGGCACAGGAATTGAAACAGATGATCCTTGCCGAATTGCCCCAGGTAACGATCCGGATTCAAAGATGCAGAGGCCTATGTAGCTATTATGCAGAAAAGGGCGGCCTGCTGGTGGGATTTGAAAAGATGTAAGGTGTTTTAACAGCACGGAAGATAAGGAAAGGGCGCTTTGTTATGAAAGCATCCTTCGTTAACGAATCAGCCTGCGCAGTATATTTCTGCGCAGGCTGAATTTTTTCAAAATTAATATTTTACAAACATTTCGGAAATTATTTGCAAAAATGGATGTTTTAGAATATGGCCGTAAATCAAAACGAAGGAGATAAATGATTATGAGCAATAAGCAAATGGAAATGATGGCCCGAGAGCATGATATGTCCGGCATTGACAAGAAATTCGCAGAGGAGACCGCACAGGTTGTTGTTGACGCTGCGGTGAGCGGTTATAGGAAGATTGAGCAGGGCGTCGTCGATGGATACAAAAAGATTGAAACGGGCGTTGTAGAAGGCTATAAGAAAATCGAGACTGGCTTTGTGGAAGGTTTCGGTAAGGTTACGGACGCCTGCGTAAAAACCCTGTTCGCTAAGGAAGACGAATCTGTTGAGGATGCCAAGCGGAGACTCTCCGGCATAGATAAGGAGTAAATAATATCTTTATGGATAATGAGAAAACATTTTCCTACACCTACAGTGCACCGGAAAATCAGGAAGTGCTGAATATCCGAAAAAAGTACCTTCCCCGGGAAGAATCAAGGCTGGATGAATTAAAGAGACTTGACGGTCTGGTGCAGACCTCCGGCATAACTGAGTCCCTGTGCGCAGGAATTGGCGGCGCGCTGGTCTTCGGTCTGGGTATGTGTCTGGCAATGGAGGTCATCGGTCATATAATCTGGCTTGGTGTGGTGCTGGGGCTGATTGGCATGATAGGAATGATCTTCGCTTATCCGGTTTACCGAAATCTGTTTACCAAGGCGAAAGCAAAGCATGCCCCCCGGATCCTGCAGCTGACAGAGGAACTGTCTGATAATCTTTAATAAAACATAAATATTTTGTAAAACAATCAGAAATTTCGGTGCGGTATAATGCACCCACAATCTTATGAAAGAGGTAATTAAAATGAGCAATAACGATCAGGAATTTTTGGTACAGAAGATTCGCACCCAATATACACAGAAGCAACACACCGAGCTGGATGCGCTGAGGGAATTGGACGCTAAGGTTAAGCGTCCTGCCAATGTTTTTGCCTACACCTACGGCTCAGTAAGCGCCATCATTATGGGTGCCGGCATGAGCTTGGTCATGACTGAGATCGGCGCGATCATCGGGCTGGCAAGCGTTATGGTGCCTGGCATCGTTATCGGTGTTGCCGGAATGGGCATGGCGCTGAGCACGTACCCCATCTATAAAAAGATGCTGGACAGTCGCAAGAAAAAGTATGCCCCCCAGATCTTAGAACTCAGTGAAAAACTTATGCAAGGGTAATGCGCAACCCCTTTTGCGGCGCTGAAAAAGCCGCTGTGGTGTAATCGTTGTAAGAAAAACGGTGCTGTTTTGAAAAAAACAGTGCCGTTTTTTGTTAAACACAAACAAAACTTTAACATTTTGGTGTTATGATATATAATATGAAATAATAATTTTCGGAGGGGTTGCTATGTTCAAGATTTTGGTTGTAGAAGATGATAAGGACTTGAACCGTACAGTGTGCGCATTCCTGGGTTCCAGCGGCTATCAGGCCACCGGTTGTTTGAATGCAAACGATGCTTACGACGCTATGTACGGCACGATGTTCGATCTGATTGTGTCCGATATTATGATGCCCGGTGTTGACGGCTTTGAATTTGCCAAGACTGTTCGCTCCCTGAACGAAAATATTCCCATTCTGTTCATGACCGCAAGGGACGACTTTGCCTCTAAACAGCGGGGCTACCGGATTGGTGTGAACGATTATATGGTCAAGCCTATTGACTTGGATGAGCTGTTTTTGCGGATCGGCGCGCTGCTCCGCCGTGCAAAGATCGCATCCTCCCGGCGTCTGGAGGTGGGTAGTTTTTCTATGGATGTGGATGAGCATATTGCGGGGCTCAATGGCGAGGAAATCAGCCTTACCAACCGGGAATTTAACATCCTCTATAAGCTGCTCTCATACCCTAAGAAGACCTTCACCCGGCAACAGCTGATGGATGAGTTCTGGGATGCGGATACGGAAACAGCACCCAGAGCGGTGGATGTGTATATGACCAAGCTGCGCACCAAGCTTTCCGATTGTGAGGATTTTGAGATCAAGACTGTTCACGGTCTGGGCTACAAGGCGGTGATCAAATGAAAAAGCGGACGTTCCGGCAGATTTTGAAAACAGTTAATAACTATGTTGTCTTTTTTCTGACTGTTGGATTTGCCGTCAGCTGCTGCATGATGCTGTTTTTGAATATTCTTGCGGATTCTATGGGACTTGTATTTGATGCGCATAATATTGCGGTGGCTGCAAAGCTGACATTTGGTAATGTGCTGCTGTTTACATTTCTTTTTGGAACAGCCGACTATATTCGACGCAAGATTACAGTAGACCGCCCTGTCAAGCAGATCACGGAAGCTGCAGAGAAGATCATGCAGGGAGATTTTTCAGCCCGTGTCCCATCCATTCATGGCGCGGGTACAGAGGGATTTAATGAAATTGGCAAAGCCATCAACGCTATGGCTGCTGAGCTTTCCGGTACGGAGACCCTGCGGACAGACTTTATCGCCAATGTATCTCACGAACTGAAAACCCCTCTGGCGGTGATGGGCAATTACGCTTCCATGCTGCAGCGTCCCGGCATTACGGAGGAAAAAAAGAACGAGTACGCTAAGGCTATTTCGGAAGCGGCAAGAAAGTTGGCTCAACTGATCACCAATATTCTGAAATTAAATAAGCTGGAAAATCAGCAGATATTCCCCCAACCCCAGGAGTTTGATTTGGGCGAACAGCTTTGCGAAGCGCTTTTGCAGTTTGAGGATACCTGGGAGCGGAAAAAACTGAATATCGAAACAGACATTGAAGAAGATATTCGTATCCGCTCCGATCCGGAACTTTTGAGCCTCGTGTGGAATAACCTTATTTCCAACGCTGTAAAATTTACGCCAGAGGGCGGTACTGTCGGCGTTTCTTTGAGGACAGATGGCGGCAGCATTGTTGTAACTGTCAGCGACACCGGCTGCGGCATGATGCCGGAAGTAGGACAGCATATTTTTGAAAAGTTCTACCAGGGCGACACCTCTCATGCCACCCAGGGAAACGGCCTTGGTCTGGCCCTTGTCAAGCGCGTGATGGACATTCTCAGTGGAGAGATCGGCGTGCAAAGTGTCTTCGGCGAGGGTAGCACCTTTACCGTAAGAATCAAGAGGTAAATGCTATGGATTGGAAGAGAATCGGGAAAAAAGTGTTGTTTCCGCCGGTTTGGCTGATGGTTCTGTTGATTATTGTCAGCGCTGTACTGCTTACGATGGTTTTTGTCAAAGGCTGGGAGCAGCAAATCGTTGCCTACTTTGTGTATGTGTTGGCGTTCTATACACTTAGTGTGGTAACACTGTTTTGTGTCATGGTGATGCCGATGCAGTACGGCAAGATCAAGCAGAAGATCCATGATAATCCCATCGGACACCGTTATATGACCGACCGGGCTTTTCGAACCAGGATATCACTGTGCTTATCCTTGGGCGTCAATTTGCTGTATGTGGGTATAAATTTGTGGTCATGGAATTGGAGCCGCAGCTGGTGGTTTGTGGTGCTGGCCATTTACTATTCTGTCATGGCAATTATGCGGTTCCTTTTGGCGCGTTATGTACGAAAGAATGAAATTGGCCTGAGCATTTTGCAGGAATGGAAGCGTTCCCGGCTCTGCGCATACATTCTGTTGCTGGTAAACTTATCCTTGAGCGGTGCGGTGCTGATGATTCTGTATCGAAACCGGGGTTACGATTATCCCGGTGTCATGATCTATGTGATGGCTCTTTATACCTTTTATTCTACCACGCATGCAATTGTGGATATCGTGAAGTATCGCAAGCTGGGAAGCCCTGTCATGTCTACGGTAAAAATCGTAGCCTTGTCCGCTGCGTTGGTGGCCATGCTTAACTTGGAAACCGCTATGTTTACCCAGTTTGGTGCAGATATGGCGCCCGAACATCAGCGTGTTTTTATCATCCTCACCGGTGCAGGCGTCAGCGCTGCTGTGGTAACACTGTCCGTTATCCTTATCGTAAAGGCAACAAAAGCAATTAGGAGAGAGAAATATGGAAAATAAAGAAGGTTTCAGCTTTACATACTCAGCTGCTCAGCAGCAGGAGGTCGTGAGCATTCGCAAAAAATATCTTCCTAAGGAGGAAGATAAAATGGAACAGCTGCGCAAGCTCCATGATTCCGCATCACAAAAAGCGCAGGCATGGTCTATTGCTATTGGTGTCATCGGCACACTGATCCTGGGAACCGGCATGAGCTTTGCAATGACTGATTTAGGGGAGATGCTGGGTTCTTACAGAGACCTTGCTATGCTGATTGGTGTTGTGATTGGTATTGTTGGCATGGTTCTGATTGCACTGGCGTATCCGGTCTATAATCGCGTACTGAAAAAGGAGCGGCAGAAAATTACCCCAGAGATTCTGCGTCTTTCTGATGAACTGCTGAAGTGAGGAAGTTGGTATCTATGTCCAGCATGTCAAAGCGTTTCAGTCGTGGCAGAGGATGAAAGATATGAAGCTTTTTCTAAGCTCGAATTTAAATAGCATGTGTCCACCCAAAAAGGCCACCCAACAGGGTGGCCTTTTTATATGGGTTTTACACAGTATTCGCTATGTACCGTGCAAGATCAGCGCTGGATACGGCCAGAGCCGTCGCCGCCGGCGAGCTTTTCTACTTCAGCAACAGTAACCATGTTGTAGTCGCCTTCGATGGAGTGCTTCAGAGCGGAAGCAGCAACAGCGAATTCTACAGCAGCTTGTGTATCCTTGCCGTTCATCAGCGAGTAAATGAGACCGCCGCCGAAGGAGTCGCCGCCGCCAACACGGTCAATAATGTGCAGCTCGTACTTCTTGGAGAAGCAGTACTCGTTTTTGGCTACATTGTAGAGCATAGCGCTCCAGCCGTTATCGAAAGCGGAATGGCTTTCGCGAAGTGTGATCGCGACCATTTCAAAGCCAAACTTGTCAGCAAGCTGCTTTGCAACGGACTTGTAGCCTTCGTGGTTCAGAGAACCGGCATAGATGTCGGTTGCCTCAGCCTCAATGCCGAATACGTCCTTTGCATCTTCCTCATTGGAAATGCAGACGTCAACGTATTGGCACAGCTCAGTCATTGCTTCACGAGCCTGTGCGCGGGTCCACAGCTTGCCGCGATAGTTTAAGTCGCAGGAGATCTTAATGCCGCGAGCCTTAGCAGCCTTACAGGCATCCTTGCAGATCTCTACAAGATTCGGTCCGAGTGCCGGAGTGATGCCGGTGAAGTGGAACCACTCAGCGCCTTCAAAAATGGCATCCC
>JAZNNK010000115.1:0-6888 GCA_045580205.1 Faecousia sp. | reverse complement strand
ACTGCGGACCGGAGAATAAAGTGGCAGGATCAAACAGATGCAGCGTTGCGCCGATGCAGTTGAACCCATCCTGCAGTGCCAGATATGCTGCAACAGAACTGTCAACGCCACCGCTCATAGCGACAAGTATTTTTTTGTCGGTCATAGCGCGCATCTCCTTTATTGCTGAATTTGCTGTTATAGTATCATAGCGCGGCAATAATTGCAATTGGTTTGATCTAAATGCTGGTTTTTATAAAAAACGGTAAAATCTTAGATATTTTATGTAAACAACGAATAAACAATTTTAGAGGTAAAATATGACAATTTACCATTTTTTATGAAAAAACTGAACTTTTAGAACAAAAAATTAGTAACAAAGTGTAATATTTTATAAAAAAGGGGTTGCAATAAAACAGATCTTTTGGTATAATGTTGTGGAATTGATAGTGAAAGGAGCTTACATAAGTGAAGAAAGGTTTTATCAGCTTTCTTTTAGCTGTCGTGATTATACTTAGCCTGATACCGCTTGGTTCATTTACGGTCTCGGCTGAGGCAGCGTTTGACACAAGTGATGCATGTGTCGATCTTATCAAGGCAGAAGAGGGTTTTGTGTCCAAGCCTCTGTGGGATTATGCCCAGTATACGGTCGGATACGGTACTCGCTGTCCGGATGATAAGTTGGAATACTACTCAAAATACGGTATTACCGAGGAGGAAGCGGTTGCACTGCTGCGATATCATTTAGACGATATCGAGACGCGTCTTAACAGAGATCTGATCAATAAGTTTCAACTGAATCTGACGCAGAATCAGTTCGACGCACTTGTCAGTTTCTCCTATAACTGCGGCGCAGGCTGGATCTATAATGAGTCGGATAATCTTCGCAGAGCAATCCTTACCGGAGCATCGGAAAATGAGATCATATACCGTTTCAGCCGTTGGTGTAATGCCGGCGGACAGATCAAGACATATATTCTCAGACGCCGTCTTCGTGAAGCGAATATGTACATAAATGGCGCATATTCAGACACTGTACCGGAAAATTATGGATATGTTCTCTATGATGCCAATGGCGGTGTTTCAGACCCCAATGTACAGGGGTACGATACAAACCTTACAGCCCAGATTATTCCTACGCCTACATACGAAGGATATAAGTTTGATGGCTGGTATACGGAGAGAGAAGGCGGAACAAAGGTTACTGTCTTAGATGCATCTACGAAGAATGCCAGACTCTATGCACATTGGATCGATGATGACGGAAATTCACCGTCTGCGGGCACTGAAGAGGGCGTAAAGATCACTGTAACAGCAAATGAAGTTAACGTCCGCAGCGGTCCTGGCACAACTTATACTGTAACAAGTATTGCCAATACAGGCGATCAATTTAACATTACAGAGGTTGCTACCGGAAACGGTTATACATGGGGTAAGTTCTATGCAGGATGGATATGCCTGCAGTACACCAATTATGATCAGGTAGCAGATAAAGAGGATAATTCTGACACAACGCAAACACCGGAAGAGCCCAAGGATGAAGTACCTGCTATGGGAACGGTAACGGTTTCTGACAGCCTTCGTATCCGCACAGGTCCGAGCACCGGATATGCTGTTGCCGGATATCTGAAAAATGGCGATAGAGTAGAGGTTCTGGAGAAGAAGGTCGTAGGCGTTATGATCTGGGGTCGTATTGAAAAAGGCTGGATCAGCCTTGAGTATGTGAAACTGGATGAAAAGGAACAAGCGCCTGCACAGCCTGACACGCAAGAGCCTCCTAAGACCGAGGAAGAACCTGATGCTCCGGGAACAAATATACCCGAAGATAATACACCGGATGTAAATGTGCCTGAGGTAAATGTACCTGAAACGGAAAAGGTTACATGGACCGGCACAGTTAAGGTAAATGACTTCCTGCGCGTGCGCTCCGGCCCTGGTACGTCCTATGCAATTGCCGGATATCTGGCGCCGAATGCAAAGGTAGAGATTGTTGAGAAGAAGACTGTAAATGGTGTCGTTTGGGGCAAACTGAACAGTGGCTGGATCAGCCTGGACTACGTTGTTCTTGATGTTAAGGATGAGCCTCATCAGAAGCTTACAGGAACGGTCAATGTCAATGAATTTTTGCGTATTCGTACCGGTCCGGGTACGTCCTATGCCGTTGCCGGTTATTTAGCGCCGAAGGATAAGGTAGAGATCCTTGAGACGAAGCTTGTAGGCGGCACGAAGTGGGGCAGGATCAGTAAGGGCTGGATCAGTATGGACTATGTTATTTTGGATAATCAGTCCGGTAATACAAACACCAATGTATCAAAGACAAAAACAGTAATTGCTGATTGCCTTCGTGTTCGAAGCGCAGCAGGAACAGACAATAGGATTGTCGCTTATCTTTACGAGGGAGCGAAAGTAACGATCCTCGAAACAAAGACAGTAGGCGGTACCGTCTGGGGCAAGATCAGCAAGGGCTGGATCAGCATGGATTATGTACAGTAATATATGAAATTCGGGGCACTCTCTATTGGAGGGTGCCCTGATTGTTTTATACGGATATTATACGGTCGGGCAGAAGTGTATGGTGTTTGACAAAACTGTTTTGGCAAAGAGATTACCTGTAAAAAATACACGGATCTGTATGAATAAAAATGGTGATAATGCTTGCATTTTTGTGCTTTTTTCGGTATAATAAGCTGATAGATTTTACTTTTTATGGATGAGGTATTGTCGTGTATTTAAAATCATTGGAAGTGCAGGGATTTAAGTCATTCCCGGATAAGACGCTGATTCGTTTTGGTGATGACATTACTGCGATCGTTGGACCGAACGGCTCTGGAAAATCGAATATATCCGATGCAATCCTGTGGGTAATGGGCGAGCAAAGCACCAAAACACTTCGTGGAGCGAAGATGGAAGATGTGATTTTTGGCGGCACACAGAAAAGAAGTGCTGTTGGTTTTGCTGAAGCAACATTGACACTTGATAATACTGACAGAATGCTTGCATACGATGCAGATGAGGTGATGGTTACCCGCCGCTATTATCGTTCAGGCGATAGTGAGTATTATATTAATCGGCAGTCAGCGCGCTTGCGTGATATCCATGAGATGTTTATGGATACAGGCCTTGGTCGTGAAGGATACTCCAATATCGGACAGGGCAGGATCGATGAGATACTTTCGTTGAAGAGCGCCGATCGCCGTGAGATTTTTGAAGAAGCTGCCGGAATATCCAAATACCGTCATCGCAAGGAAGAGACGGAGCGGAAGCTGGCGCATACAGAAGATAATCTTCTTCGTATTGGGGATAAGGTCTCCGAACTGGAACTGCAGCTCGAACCGTTAAAGCAGCAGTCTGAAAAGGCAAAGCAGTATCTTGAGATGAAGGAAGAGCTTCAAGGTGTTGAAGTGGCTGTATGGCTTGATACACTTGATAAGCTGTCCGCAGCGGCAAAAAAAGCGGAAGAGGATTTTGCTTCTGCTTCCTTTGTGCTGCAGCAGGCACATGATGATCTTGATCAGTTGTATGCTCAGTCTGAGCAAATGAATACGGTTTTGCGTCAGAAAGATGATGAGCTTGAAAACATCCGCGTTCAGGTCAGCATGCTGGAGGGTAATCATCAGCAGATAGACGGCCAGATCACAGTCCTGCAGGGCAATATTCAAAACAATAGCAGTAATATTGCCCGCATTGAGGAAGAACTGCAGGGTCAGGAGGATCAAAGCGGCGGTATTGGCGCGCAGTTAGAACAGACATACAGCCGCATCCGTCAGATAGAGCAGACACTGACGCAGAAGCGCCGGGAGCTTTCGGATTTGCAGCAGGCACTTGCTGCGATGACAGCCAATACGCAGGGTATTACCCGCCAATTTTTAGAGTTGAGAGCAAAGGAAAGCGCCTTGACGGCAGATATTGCCGGCAGGGAAGCAGATGCTCGCGCTTTACAGACAGGCATAACGGAAAATGCAGAACGCCTGGATCAACTGCAGATAGATTTGGATGCGGGAAAGGTCCGTGAGCAGGAAGCGGAAAAGAATCTGAATATCTGTCGAAAGGAATTGGAGGAGGCCCGAAATGCGGTTACCTCTGCCAATAATGCGATTGGTGGATATATGCTGCGGCAGGAGGGTCGTGCGAAGCGTCGCGATGCGCTTGAGCAGGCGTTCCGCGAGCTGAGTAGTGAGCTTGACAGTGTTGGAGCAAAGACACGTGTATTTCAGGCTATGGAGCATGACTATGAGAATTATCAGAAGTCTGTTCGGATGGTTATGCAGGAAGCCCGAAAGGGTGCGCTGCGTAACATTCATGGGCCTGTATCCCGTTTAATCCGCGCGGATAATGCTTATACGGTTGCAATTGAAATTGCGCTTGGCGGTGCTTTGCAGCAGATCGTTGTTGATAGTGAACAGGATGCAAAAGCAATCATATCCTTCTTAAAACGCACCGGCGGGGGAAGAGTTACGATCCTGCCCCTTTCGGTCATTCGCGGTAAGTCCTTACAGGAGACCGGACTGGAATCCTGCCGGGGCTTTGTGGGCGTTGCCTCGGATCTTGTTTCCTGTGAGCATACATATCGGCAGATCGTAGAAAATTTGCTTGGCAGAACGGTGGTTACTGAGGATCTTGATGCTGCAATTGCGATCGCTAAGAAGTATTCCAATCGGTTTAAGATCGTAACACTTGACGGTCAGGTCGTCAATTCCGGCGGTTCGATGACCGGTGGATCGGTGAATAAAGAGACCGGTATGCTTAGCCGTGCAAATGAGCTGGAAGCACTACTGAAGAAGCAAGGCGAGCTCCGGCAGAAGCATAGTAATCGCGAGGCCGAGCTTCAGGAAGCACAGCGTGCAGTTGATCAGGTTGAATTTCAGATCAGTGCAGCAAAGGATCAGCTTCGCGAGGCAGAAGATCAAGTGCTCAGGCTCGAGGGAGAAGAGAAGCAACATGAGATTCTTCTGCAGTCTGTTTGTGATGCGGAGCAGGCGGCGCGTCGTGAGTGGAGTGCATTAGATTCCAGACAGCGTGCAGATCAGGAACGTTTTGCTGCTGCACAGGCTAAGATTCAGATTTATACCGCAGAGCTGTTGCAGGTCAGACAGTCTGCAGAGGCTTTGCAGTGCAGTCAGGAAGAAGCATCCCGGTCAATGGCTGATATTACAGATAAGATGACAGTGTTGAAAACAGATGAGGCGGCACTGGAGGCAGAGAGTAATACTGCGCAGAATCATATTTCTGATCTTGAGCATTTACAGTCGGTGATGCAGGGAGATCGCGAAAAGAAGCTGAGCATGATCGAATTGATTAAGGCTGACAGCGACCGCCTTGCGCAGGAAGTAATGCAGCTTGAACAGCGCAGGGAGCAAAATGACCAGGATATTGCCGTAGCGCGTGCGCGGATGAACGAAGCGCTGTCGCAGCGCAGTGAATCAGAGGCAACGAAGACACTTTGCGAACGCGCTGCACAGGAGAAAAATAAAGATATTCTGAGCATGGAGCGCGCATGTGCACTTCTTGAGCAGAAAAAGCTGACGACTTCTTTGGAGGAACGTCAGATCATTGATAAGCTTTGGGATACGTACGAGTTGACACCCGGAACGGCAGTCGATAAGCGCACGCAGATTGAGTCTGTCGCAGCGGGTACGCGTCGGATCAGCGAGCTGAAGAGAAAAATATCTTCTTTAGGAACGCCGAATTTGGGCGCGATCGAAGAATATGCCCGCGTGAATGAACGATATACATATCTCTCATCGCAGCGTGATGATGTTCTGACATCCAAGCGGGAGTTGGAGAGCATTATTCGCAATATCACGCAGGAAATGACATCGATTTTTGTAACAGAGTTCCAGAAAATCGACCATTATTTCGGGATCACCTTTGAGGAAATGTTTGGCGGTGGCAAAGGCCAGCTTCTTTTGGAGAATCCTGAGGAGCCGCTTACCTGCGGAATCGAGATTCGCGTTCAGCCTCCCGGAAAACAGGTCAAGACGATTACATTGCTTTCCGGTGGAGAAAAGGCTTTTGTTGCGATTGCACTGTACTTTGCGATCCTTAAGGTTCGTCCCACGCCGTTCTGCATGCTTGATGAGATTGATGCTGCCCTTGATGATCGGAATGTAGAGAGGTTTGCCACATATCTGCGCAACCTTAGCAAGAAAACACAGTTTATTGTCATTACGCACCGTCGTGGTACGATGGAAGAGTCGGATGTTTTATACGGTGTTACTATGCAGGAGCAGGGTGTCAGTAAGCTCCTGCGTTTGGATCTGAATCAAATGGAGCAAACTTTGGGTATTACTGAATAAAAGGAGCATATAATGGGCTTTTTTGAAAAAGTAAAAGCAGGTTTGACACGGACAAGAGATGCACTTGAGGCAACACTTGGAAATGTTTTTACCGGCTTTACGCAGATTGATGATGATTTTTATGACGAACTGGAAGAGAGCCTGATCCTTGCTGACCTGGGCGTAGAAACTACGACAAATCTGATCGCGCAGCTTCGGAAATCTGTGCGTGAACAACATCTGAAAACGCCTGAGGAAGCAAAAATTGCGATTAAAGAGATACTGGTCGGCATGCTTGATGTTGGTTCTGCTGAGCTGGCTTTGCAGACAAAGCCGTCTGTAGTTCTGGTTATCGGTGTCAACGGTGCAGGCAAGACAACTACGATCGGTAAAATTGCATCGCAGCTTGTAAAGCAAGGCAAAAAGGTTCTTTTGGTTGCAGGAGATACCTTCCGCGCAGCGGCTGCCGATCAGCTTGAAATATGGGCGCAAAGAACAGGCGCAGCCATTGTGCGTCAGCAAGAGGGAGAAGATCCCGCCTCCGTTGTATATGACGGTATTCAGTCTGCAAAGGCGAAGGGCTATGATGTGATCATCATTGATACAGCAGGTCGCCTTCATAACAAGACAAACC
>JAZNNK010000114.1:0-4661 GCA_045580205.1 Faecousia sp. | reverse complement strand
CGTCAGGGTGATATTATACTGCTGAAAGTATGCGCCAATGGATTTTTATATAATATGGCGCGTGCGATGGCAGGTACGGTCGTCTATGCCGCAGAAGGAAAGATTGCACCAATGCAGATCGGACAGATCCTGCAATCCGGTAACCGTACTGCCGCAGGACCGACTGTTCCCGCAGGCGGTCTTTATATGACGCATTTGTGGTATGATGATGGTGTTGAAAAATTTTCATGTCCTTTGTAAAAAGTTTATAGAATATTATTATTTTACCGTTACAATGTGATATAAATAACGGTATAGAGTTTCTCCGGCAGAAAGGTTGTGATATGTATGCAGCCGAAACTGTGTACAAAGTGTAAGAAGAATATTGCCGTCGTGTTTATTACCAAGATTGAAAACGGCGCAACAATGAATGAGGGCTATTGTCTGAAGTGTGCGCGCAGCCTTGGTATCCCCCAGATAGAATCTGCGGTTAAACAAATGGGCTTTTCCGATGAGGATCTGGATAATCTGACAGATGAAATGAGCAGTATGTTCGGTCAGATGGATGATGATGGAACAGATGAAGATGATTTAGACAGTCAGACTGCTACTTTTCCGCTTATTAATCAAATGTTTGGCTCGATGAATCTTCCTATGAAGAAGGAAGATCCTTCTGATTCCCAGAAAGAATCTGACGATAAGGACAGTGCAAAAAAGAAGGGGAAAAAGCATAAATTTCTGGATAGCTACTGCATGAATCTTACCGGTCGGGCAAGAGAAGGGAAATTGGATAAGGTCATCGGCAGAGATGTAGAAACAGAACGCGTGATCCAGATTTTGAACCGTAGGCAAAAGAACAATCCCTGTCTGATTGGTGAACCGGGTGTTGGTAAGACAGCGATCGCTGAGGGTCTTGCTCAGCGTATTGCTTCGGGAGATGTTCCGTATAAGCTGCGTGATAAGGAAGTTTTTTTGCTGGATCTGACCGCACTTGTTGCCGGAACGCAGTTCCGGGGACAATTTGAGAGCAGAATGAAAAGCCTGATATCTGAGATTAAGGAATGTGGCAATATCATTCTTGTTATTGATGAGGTGCATAATCTTGTTGGTGCAGGTGATGCGGAAGGCTCTATGAATGCTGCCAATATTTTAAAGCCGGCTCTATCGCGCGGCGAGATTCAGCTGATCGGCGCAACGACCTTTAATGAATATCGTAAGTATATTGAAAAGGATGCGGCACTGGAACGCCGATTCCAGCCGGTGTCTGTAGCAGAGCCTACGATCGAGGAGGCATGCCAGATCATGCAGGGAATTGCAAAAAATTATGCGCAATTTCACGGTGTAAGCGTTTCTCCGGAAATTGCAAGGCAGTGTGTGATCCTTTCTGAACGGTATATTACAGACCGGTATTTGCCAGATAAAGCAATTGATCTGTTGGATGAGGCATGCTCTGATGTCAATCTGCGATGCAAGGAAATCTCCTTACTCGCTGAATTGAAAAAAGAGCGGGATGATTATGAGTATGAGTTGAGAATGCTTACCGACGATACAGAAAACGAACACTATGAACGTCTTGCTGTCATCCGCAGCAAGTTGTGCCAGATATCATCTCAGATTGAAGAGCTGGAAAAAATACCTGCGCCTGCCGTAACCATCGAAAACCTTGCCCGAATTATTGAACTGTGGACTAAAATTCCTGCAAGTAAGATTAAGGAACAGGAATATAAGCAGATCAATGGCTTGGCAGATCGGCTTAAGCAGCACATTATTGGACAGGATAATGCAGTTGATGCTGTCTCGCGAGCTATTCGCAGGAATCGTGTCGGCATTTCACCCAAGAAAAGACCGGTTTCGTTTATCTTTGTCGGTCCGACAGGTGTTGGTAAGACAGAATTGGTCAAGTGCCTGGCAGATGACCTTTTTGATTCTGTGGATTCGCTTATCCGCCTGGATATGTCGGAGTATATGGAAAAGCACACGGTTTCAAAATTGATCGGTTCGCCTCCGGGATATGTTGGATATGATGAGGCAGGTCAGCTTACAGAGAAAATTCGCAGAAGACCGTATAGCGTTGTGCTGTTCGATGAAATTGAGAAAGCGCACCCGGATGTGCTGAATATTCTGCTGCAGGTTCTTGATGACGGACGCATTACGGATGCGCAGGGAAGAACGGTCAATTTTGAAAATACAATCATTGTAATGACCTCAAACGCCGGCTCAGAGGGACGTGTGGGCGGCCTTGGCTTTGGCAGAACAGACGAGGAAAAGGTGCACGATAAAACGATGAAGGCGCTTCAGGAGTTCCTGCGCCCAGAGTTTATCAATCGCGTAGATGAGATTATTACATTCAATCATCTTACAGAGGATGATTTTCTCGCGATTGCGGATATTATGCTTAAAGAGCTGTCTGACAGTCTTTCTCTTCGCGGTCTGTCTCTGCAGATTGATGCGTCGGTTCGCGGATATCTTGTGAACAAGGCATACTCCGTAACGTATGGCGCGCGTAATCTCCGCAGGGTGATTCAGCGCGAGATTGAAGATCCTATCGTGCAAAGGATCATTGATTCATTCCATGCGCCGATTACTTCAATTTCAGTATTTGTCAGCGATGATAATGTGCAGGTATCTGCAAGCTGAAAATATCGGGAGGCTTTGCCTCCCGATATTTTATTGCATATCGAATTTGTGCGACAATTTGTCTGAGACCTTCATTGCGGCATCTTCTACCTTGTTTGCTGCCTGAGCAGCTAATCGGCGGGTAGGATTGTTGCGTGGCATCATAAGGATCGCAACAGCGCCAGCTGCGGCACCAATGCCCATTGTTACAGCCCATCCTTTTACTCCCATCATCCTTCCTCCTTTCATCAATAGTATATCCATTTCGATATGATTCACCGCTAATTTTATATTCCGTTTTCTGAAAATTATGTTATAATAAATTAAAAGGAGGGGATAAAGGATGTCTATTGATAAATTACACAACAGAATTCGAAAATTAAAAAATCCCTCGATTATTGATCTGACAATTGACCCGCAGTCAATGCCCCAGCACTTATTTGATGAGGAGACGGATGCGGTTACTGCATACGGTCGGTTCTGTAATGAGTTGCTTGACGCTTTAAAAGAGATCGTTCCGGCGGTGCGCGTAAGTCTGACACGTTTTGTGCTGTTAGGGTCAAAAGGGTGGATTATGCTTGCGGATGTTTTAGCTACCGCAAAAAAATACGGATACTATGTTTTGCTGGACGTTCCGGGTGCTCTGACAAAAAATGAAGCCCAGATTGCGTCGGATATGCTGTTTGAGGGCGGGGATCTTTATTTTGACGGCTTGATCACCTCGGCGTATATTGGCAGCGACGGACTTCAGCCTTATTTAAAGCAGTTAAAAAATAACGATAAAGATCTGTTTACGGTGTTGCGAACCCCAAATAAAACAGCGCCTGAAATTCAGGATTTGCTGACAGGTTCGCGTCTGGTCCATGTTGCGGCTGCAGATATTGTTTATAGAATTGGTGAGCCTTTTATTATGCGCAGTGGATTTTCCTGCGTTGGCGCAGTTACGGCTGCTACCTCGGTGGATTCTATTCGCAATCTTCGTCAGAGGTATAAATATATGTTCCTTTTGGTTGACGGATATGACTATCCCGGTGCGAATGCAAAAATTTGCAGTAATGCCTTTGACAGACTTGGTCATGGTGCCGCTGTTTCTTCCGGTGCAGGTATTACTGCAGCGTGGAAAGAATACACAACAGACAGTCGTGAATATGTATCCTATGCGGTTAAAGCGGCAGAACGAATGAAGAAGAATCTTACAAATTATATAACTGTGCTCTGATGTGTATGTAGCCGGGGTAGTGCCCGGCTGCTTAGTAAGTCATCATGCCTCTGCTTCGGGAATTGCCCTGCGTATCGTTATTTTGATCGCTTGAATCATTTTCGGGCATGCTTGTGTCAACACTGGGGTCAGGGATGTTTGTATCGAATGTGGGGTCAATATCAGGAATAACAGTTGGTGCAGTCGTTGTCGGTGTACCTGTGTCTGTCGGTTGAGTATTGCCCTGATCATTTCTGCGACATGCTGCTAAAGATATGGCAAGCACGATCACAAGCGCAATAATGCTGTACTTTTTCAAAAAGATTCCCTCCTTCGTTTATAGTTGCATACATAGTATTTCCACCTTTGTTTGCTTTAGACTGGTAAATTTGAACTGTTTTATTTGTCGACAGATGTAAATTTTGTAATTGATATTTTATTTTTATCATGTATAATGTATTTATAATTATGTTGGAAATGAGGTTTGTTTTTCTATGAAAAGACTTGCTGTAAAAAAAGACGTTGCATGCATGGCATGTTTGGAGTGTGTACGCGCATGTTCTGTCGCGTTCTATAAAGAGTTTCATCAGGATCTTTCCTGTATCCAAATCGTTGCCAAGGGCACAGGGGCAAAACCTATGACCTGTATTCAGTGCGGAAAGTGCGAGAAGGCTTGCCCTGCCGGTGCGATCACACAAAATCCCAAGACAGGTGTGTATATGATCAATAAGAAGCTTTGCACTTCTTGCGGTCAGTGTGTCGAAGTGTGTCCGATGAAGGTGATGGTTGCACCTGAAAATGCACCTACATCCAAGTGTATTGCCTGCGGTATATGTGTTAAGGCATGTCCGATGGAAGTTTTGGAGAT
>JAZNNK010000113.1:0-14922 GCA_045580205.1 Faecousia sp. | reverse complement strand
TATTTTACCCGTGATACGGCGGACCGTTACCTTAATGAAGGAAAAGTCGTTATATTTGCTGCCGGTACAGGAAATCCTTATTTCTCTACCGACACAGGAGCAGTTCTTCGTGGCGTTGAGATTGAAGCGGATGCGATTCTGATGGCAAAGAATGTGGATGCGATCTATTCGGCGGACCCGAATGTTGATCCTGATGCTGTGCGTTATGATTCACTTACATATGACGAGGTTCTTGCCCATCATCTGAAAGCGACCGATACGACAGCAATGACACTGGCGATGGACAATCATATGACGCTGGTGTGTTTTGCGCTTAAGGATCCTGAAAATATTATGCGCGTTGTATGCGGTGAAAAAATTGGAACGATCGTAAAGGAGGACAAGTAACATGAGTGTTGATTTTACAGAATACGGAAGACGGATGGAAAAGGCTCTGGATCATTTGGCAGAGGAGTTTGGTGCGGTTCGTGCAGGACGCGCCAATGCAAAGGTTCTTGATCGGATCACGGTAGAATACTATGGAAGTGAAACACCGCTTAACGGTGTAGCCACCATTTCTTCTCCCGATGCCCGCACTCTTGTGATCCAGCCTTGGGATACAACGCTTTTGAAGGAGATTCAGAAGTCTATTCAGGCAAGTGATTTGGGTATTAATCCGCAGAACGATGGAAAAGTGATCCGTTTGATTTTTCCTCAACTTACCGAGGAACGCCGTAAAGAGCTTACAAAGCAGGTTAAAAAGTATGCTGAAGAGGCAAAGGTAGCTATGCGCAATATCCGTCGTGACGGCATGGATTATATCAAAAAGCTTAAGAAGGATTCTGCAATTACTGAGGACGACCAAAAGAAAGCGGAAAAGGATCTTCAGGATATGTTGGATAAGTATATCAAGCGAGCTGATGAAGCGCTTGCGGTTAAAGAAAAAGAACTGATGGCTATTTAATCACTGGGGGCGCTTGCGCCCCCAATATACTGCTTTGCGATGAATAAGGGAGGTTGCAGTATGATTATGGAAAAGCAACAGAAAAACGCTCCGCCCCGTCATATTGCGATCATTATGGACGGCAATGGTCGGTGGGCAAAGAAGCGAGGATTTCCGCGTACTGCCGGTCATGCTGCCGGCGCAGAAGCATTTCGGCGTATCGCCAATTATTGTAGAACATTGGGTGTACAGTATTTGACGGTTTACGCTTTTTCCACAGAGAATTGGAAGCGCTCGGAAGAGGAAGTGTCCGGCATTATGAAGCTTCTGGGAAAGTATCTTGAGGAAGCGCTTACCGACATGGAAAAAAATCATGTTCGTTTTCGTTTTTTTGGAGATTTGACAAAATTGAGTCCGCAGCTTCAGAAGCTATGTAATGACGCACAGATGCGTTCGTCGGATTATGCTGACGTTCAGGTCAATTTCTGCTTAAACTATGGTGGAAGAGATGAGATCGTCAGGGCTGCCAGAGCTTTTGCACGCGATGTGGCGGCGGGTAATGTAATGCCGGATGATCTTACGGAGGATATGCTGTCCGGGTATTTATACTCTGCTGATATACCGGATCCCGAGCTGATCATTCGTCCGTCGGGTGAAATGCGAACGAGCAATTTCCTTTTGTGGCAGTCTGCGTATTCAGAATATGTTTTTATGGATGTTCTGTGGCCGGATTTTTCACCGGATGATATGGATGCGGCTATTGCCGAGTATTATCGGAGAAATCGACGGTTTGGAGGTGCCTGAATTATGAAGACGCGTATTGTTTCTGCAATTGTTTTGCTACCGCTTTTGCTGGCGATTTTGCTGGTTGCACCCAAAATTTGGACGGTAGTCCTTGTAGGGATCCTGGCGGTAGTTGCAGTATGGGAGCTTCTATGGAAATCGGGTCTTGTCAGACAATTAAGGCCTGTTATATATAGCATGGTCATGGCGCTGTTTGTATCTTGTTATTCCTGCTTTAGCTGGAGTGCCACGTCACTTAAGATAGCAGTTTTTATCTATTTCGTACTTCTTTTTGCTGAGACGATGTTGCAGCAGATGAAGCTGGGCTTCGATAAGATTGCGATTTGCTTTGTGTCAGGAATGCTTCTACCGTTCTTGATTTCATCGCTTGCGCGTATTCAAATGTATGATAATAACAGATTCTGCATTATGATTCCGTTTATTATTGCGTTTTTGTCTGATACAGGCGCATACTTCGTTGGCTGTGCTATCGGAAAACACAAGCTTGCTCCCAAGATAAGTCCTAAAAAAACAGTAGAAGGCGTAGTCGGTGGAGTACTGTCTGCAGTCCTTACGATGATGCTTTACGGTCTTGTTCTTGACCGCTCGTTTGCGCTGCAGGTTAATTATCTGTATTTTGCAATTTACGGTGTGGTCGGCTCGATCGGTTCGGTATTTGGTGATCTTTGTTTTTCTGTTATTAAACGGCAGGCGGGCATTAAGGATTACGGAAATATTATTCCCGGACACGGTGGTGTTCTTGATCGATTCGATTCGATAATGGTTGTAGCGCCTCTTGTTGAAATATTACTTATTTTATTGCCTCTGGCGGTGTAAACTATGGTTAATTGTATTAGTATTTTAGGATCAACAGGCTCAATCGGGCGACAGAGTCTTGAAATTGTTGATCATTTAAATATTCCGGTAGCTGCGCTTACGGCAGGCACAAATGTCGAAATGATGGCGCACCAATGCCGGAAGTATCGTCCGAAGCTGGCAGTTATGGCAACACAGCAGGCGGCAGAACAGCTTAAAATGCGCTTAGGCGACCTGGATACGACGGTGTCGTGGGGAGAACAGGGGTTGATCGATGCAGCATCTATTCCTGAGGTTGATTGTGTGATCACTGCTGTTGTAGGTACAGTCGGGTTGAAGCCGACACTTGCCGCTATCCGTAATAAAAAAAGAATCGGTCTTGCGAATAAAGAGACACTTGTTTGTGCCGGCGAGTTAGTTATGGCTGAGGCAAAAAAGTACAGTGCGGAGATCATTCCGGTCGACTCAGAACATTCAGCTGTATTTCAGTGTTTGATGGGTAACCGCTCTCCGCGTCAGATCGGGCGCATTATTCTTACATGCTCAGGCGGTCCGTTTTTTGGGATGACAAAAGAGGAGCTTCGCTCTGTAACAAAGGCAGATGCCCTTCGCCATCCGAATTGGAAAATGGGACCGAAGATCACAGTTGACTGCGCAACCCTTATGAATAAAGGCTTGGAGGTCATTGAGGCTATGCGCCTATATTCTCTTCCGGTGGAGCAGGTAGATGTAGTGATTCATCGCCAGAGCATTGCGCACAGCTTTGTGGAATTCACAGATGGCGCAGTTCTTGCACAGCTTGGCGTACCGGATATGCGATTGCCGATTCAACTGGCTATGACGTATCCGGAAAGACAGCCGAGTCCTGTTTCTGCGCTTGATCTTATTCATTGTACTGATCTGACATTTTCTGAGCCGGACACTGATGCGTTTCCGTGCCTTGCTCTTGCGCGTGCCTGCGCAAAGGCAGGCGGTAATTCCTGTTGCGTCATGAATGCGGCAAACGAAGAGGCTGTCGCGCTGTTTTTACAGGATAAAGTTGGGTTTTATGATATTTATGATCTGGTTTCTCATGCGGTCGATACAGTACCGTTTGTGGAAAATCCGACCCTGGATCAAATCCTGCAGGCAGATTCCGCTGCACGCAGGGTGGTTGCTGAAAACGCATCAATATTAAAGCGAGGAAGTCTATGAGCATTATTTTTGCGATTCTCTTATTTAGTTTCTTAATCTTTATTCATGAGCTGGGACATTTTGTTGCGGCGAAGATGTCGGGTGTACAGGTCAATGAGTTTTCTATATTTATGGGACCTGCCATTTTTAAGAAACAGAAGGGAGAAACCTTATATGCCATCCGTTGCATTCCGATCGGCGGTTATTGTGCGATGGAGGGAGAGGACTCTCAAAGCGACAATCCGCGCGCATTTGGTCATGCGTCCTGGTGGAAGCGACTGATCATTCTTGCAGCAGGCTCTGCGATGAATCTGATCGCAGGAATCCTTTTGATGATTATTGTGTTTATGCCTGTGCAAAGCGTTGTGATGCCGCAGATCGACAGTTTTGAAGCGTATAGCACAGTTGGTGGTCCGGATGGACTGCAGGTAGGGGACACTATTTTGAAGATCGACGGTGAGAAGGTTTATGTCCAGTCGGATTTTAGCATGCTGCTTGCTCTAAATCCCGGTGATGTCCATGATCTTGTCGTGGAACGCAATGGTCAAGAAGTGTTTTTGAATGATTTGAACATGCAAAAGCATAAGGTTACCGATGAGCATGGGAATGAGCTGATGCTCTATGGCATGAATTTCTCTGTTTCGGAATTGGATTTTTCCATGAAGCTCGATTATGCCTGGAAGAATTGCCTTAATACTGTGCGTACGGTCAGGCTCAGCATTCAAATGCTGCTTACAGGAAAGGCTGGACTGCAGGATATGTCTGGTCCTGTTGGGATTGTACAGATCATGTCAGATACTGCCGCTGCATCGGAAAGTTTGATTGATGCAGTTTTGAATATGCTGTATTTTGGCGGTTTTCTTGCGATTAACCTTGCTGTGATGAATATGCTCCCGATTCCTGCGCTTGACGGAGGACGGATTGTGTGCCTTTTGTTGACGTCTGCATATGAGGGAATAACACGCAAGAAGATCAATCCAAAGTATGAAGGATATCTGCATGGAGCAGGTATGATACTTTTACTGGGTTTGATGGCCGTGATCATGTTTAAAGATATTTTTGTAATTTTTAAGGGGTAAGATCCAATGTCAAGACAGATAAAGGTTGGTTCCGTTACAATTGGCGGCGGTGCGCCGGTTGTCATTCAGTCAATGCTGAATACGAAGACAACAAATGTAAAAGAATCACTTGACCAGATTGAAAAACTGCAGCGGGCGGGCTGCCAGATTGTACGCCTTGCAGTGCCGAATATGGAGGCAATTGAGGGCTTTACTTCTATTTGCAGACGGTCGCCGATACCGGTGGTTGCAGATATTCATTTTGATTATAAGCTTGCGATTGCAGCGGCAGAGTCCGGTGCGTCCAAGATTCGCATCAATCCGGGAAATATTGGCGGAAAAGACCGTGTTAAAGCGGTCGTGGATGTCTGTAAGGAAAGGAATATTCCTATTCGCGTCGGTGTGAATGGTGGTAGTCTTGAAAAATCTATTTTGGACAAGTACGGTCATCCCACTGCAGAGGCACTTGTCGAGAGTGCATTTTCTCATCTTGCGTATCTTGAAGAAAATGCGTTTTACGATTGCTGTGTTTCCATGAAGTCCTCATCCGTTCCTGTGATGGTCGCCGCAGCGCGACTGTTTCGTGAAAAAAGTGATTATCCGCTTCATATTGGCGTAACAGAGACAGGTCCTGTGCGTATGGGACTTATGAAATCAGCGATGGGTATTGGCGCCCTGCTGATGGATGGAATTGGAGATACTATCCGTGTTAGTTTGACAGATGATCCCGTTGAAGAGGTTTATGCGGCAAAAGACATTCTGAAAGCCGCCGGTATCTGCAAGGAGGGTGTCAGTATTATTTCCTGTCCGACGTGCGGTCGTACACAGATTGATCTGATCAGCCTTGTTAATCAGGTCGATGCTGCCTTGAAGGATTGCAAAAAATCTATTACAGTTGCAGTTATGGGTTGTGTTGTCAACGGACCGGGCGAAGCGCGTGAAGCAGATATCGGAATTGCTGGCGGCGACGGCTGTGGCTTAATATTTGAAAAAGGCAGGCAGGTTATAAAGCTTCCATATGATGAGCTTTTGCCTGCACTATTAGAAAGAATTGAAAAAATTTGAGGATGATCCATGAACGATAAGATCTGTTTGTCGAATATGTTTCCGGACTACGAGCCGCCTGAAGCGCTGAAAGGTGCATTTTATCAGGCGGTTATTCGTGCTGCGCAGATCGATCCGTCATCGTTTACGGTTTCTATTACTGTTAAATTAGATACATATCTTCCTCAAAAGCAGATTGATCAGCTGGCATCGGGAATTGCTGCAGCATATGGTTTGAGAGCACTTAATCTTATGGTTGTTCATCCAGCAGAGCAGATCGATCAAATAGAAGAAGAAGAAGTCAGGGATCTTTTTGTTTCTGAAAATTCTTTGTCGCGAGGCTTGCTTGCCGGCGCAAAGTGGCGCTGGGAGGGAAGCCGACTGACCGTTGCGCTAAAGGCAAACGGGAAAGATATTTTGCAGGAATGTGTTGCGCGGGTTTGCAGTAAGCTTAGTGAACGGTTTTCAACAGATGTTTCGATCCAAATATGCGCCGGACAGGCTTTGCATGGACAGGAACTGTTTGACGCGATGGAAAAAATGCGGGGAGAATTGTTGGATGATCTGCCAAAGATATCTGAAGACACTTCCCGTGCGCAGGCTGTTCCTGTTAATACAGAAACAATTTACGGAAAACCGTTTAAGACGCAACCAATGCGCATGAAGGATGTTGATCTGAACTGCGGCCAGGTTACGGTCGAGGGCCGTGTTTTCTGTGTGGAGCATAAAGAGCTTACTAAGCGAAATGCGTATGTGATCAATTTTGATATCACAGATAATACTTCGTCTATTCGTGTCAGCCGCTTTATGGAGATGAAGGAAGCAAAGCCGATCGTTGAGCAGGTCAAGCTCGGCAGTGTTGTTAGGGTGCAGGGACGACTCGCAGTTGACAACTATACAAATGAAACCGTTTTAAAACCAAACAGCATTATGTCCGGCACAATGATGTCTCGTGAGGATACTGCGTCGGGCGACAAACGCGTAGAGTTGCATCTTCACACAGTGATGAGCAATATGGATGCATTGACTCCTGTAAAGGATGCGGTCAAGCAGGCGGCAGCGTGGGGTCATAAGGCGATCGCCATTACAGATCATGGTGTTGTACAGTCGTTTACGGACGCCTATCATTTGGTTGCAAACGATAAATTTGCGCCGAAGGTGGCAGGTACACAGGATCCAATTAAGATCCTGTATGGCTGCGAGGGTTACTATGTTAATGATGTTGACGATCGCGTTGCAGTGCATGGAACGCACGAGATGACCTTTGACGAAGAATATGTTGCATTCGATCTGGAGACGACAGGTCTCCATCCGCGTTATGACACGATCATTGAGATCGGCGCTGTTCGCATGAAAAACGGGGAGGAGATCGAACGCTTTCATTCGTTTGTAAATCCGCATAGATACCTATCTGCGGAGGTTACTAAGCTGACGGGTATCACAGATGATATGCTCACCGATGCACCTGATGTAGATCGTGTACTCGTTGAATTTCTGGATTTTGTGGGAGACCGTGTACTGGTTGCGCATAATGCAGATTTTGACGGATGCTTTATTCGCAGAGAATGCGCACGTTTGGGCATTGTGTGTAATATTACTACAGTCGATACGCTGACGCTGTCGCAGAATTTGCTGCCGGAGCTTGAAAGACATAAGCTCGATATCGTTGCTAAGCATTTTTCTCTCGAGGACTTCAACCATCATCGCGCATCGGACGATGCGCTGATCTGCGGCAAGATCATGTATAAGCTCTTTCAGAAGCTTAAAGATATTGGTGTGCATAGGATCACAGATATCAACGAGGCGATGGTGCCTCTGCGGAAGCAGCACAGAGCAGATGATTTTCATGCGCAGCATATTATTCTTTTTGCAAAAAATCAGACGGGTCTGCGGAATCTTTACCGTTTGATATCTGAGGCAAACCTCAAATATTTTAAACGCAAGCCGAGAATTTTTAAGTCTGAGATATTAAAGCATCGCGAGGGACTTATCATAGGTTCAGCCTGCGAAGCGAATGAACTGTTCCAGGCGATTATATTCGGTGCTGACGATGATGAACTGAAGCGTATTGCGTCGTTTTATGATTATTTAGAGATTCAGCCGATCTCTAACAATCGCTTTATGCTCGAAAAAGGGATCGCACAAACTGATGAGCAGCTTCACGACTTTAACCGCACAGTTGTGCGTATCGGCGATGCACTTGGTAAAAAAGTCGTTGCAACGGGAGATGTTCATTTCTTAAATCCCGAGGATGAGATATTCCGCCATATTCTTTTGGCAACAAAAGGTTTTGAGGATTGCGACAGAGATAATCCGCTGTATTTCCGTACGACCGATGAGATGCTTTCAGAGTTTGCATACCTTGGTGAAGAAAAAGCAAGGGAAGTTGTTGTTATAAACCCCAATTATATTGCGGATATGTGCGAAACAATTCATCCCGTACCAAAAAATCTGTTTGCACCGAAAATCGAAAACTCGGTGGAGGATCTGAAGTCGCTTGTTTACGGCAAGCTTTCACGTTTGTATGGCGATAATCCGCCAGAGTTGATCAAAACCCGTGTAGAAACGGAGCTTAATGATATTATTAGCCGTCATTATGATGTGATCTATATGTCAGCGCAGCGGCTTGTTCAAAACTCACTTGAACACGGATATCTGGTCGGTTCGCGAGGATCTGTCGGCTCGTCGATCGTTGCGTATCTGTCAGGCATTACGGAAGTCAATTCCTTCCCACCGCATTATCGGTGTCCCAACCCTGAATGTAAACACACAACATTTGATGTACCACAAGGCTATGGGTGCGGAGCAGACCTTCCGGATGCACTTTGCCCTAAGTGCGGAACGCCCTTTGAGAAGGACGGTTTCAATATCCCATTTGAGACGTTTTTAGGATTTGGCGGCGATAAGATTCCTGATATCGACCTGAATTTTTCCGGTGAGTATCAGGCAAATGCGCATGCGTACTGCACAGAAATGTTTGGAAGAGCACACGTTTTCCGTGCAGGAACCGTTGGAACGGTTGCAGAAAAAACAGCGTTCGGTTACGTCAAGAAATACTTGTCAGAGCGCGGGCAGACTGTCTCCAAGGCAGAAGAAAACCGTTTAGCCTCCGGTTGTGTAGGCGTTCGCCGCACAACAGGTCAGCACCCGGGCGGCCTTGTTGTTATTCCTCAGGAAAATGAAATATGGGATTTCTGTCCTGTTCAGCACCCGGCAGATGATCCGAAATCCGATCAGATTACGACACATTTTGAGTATCACTCTATGGAAGAAAATCTTCTGAAGCTGGATATGCTCGGGCATGATGATCCAACTATGATCCGTATGATGGAAGATATGACAGGTGTTGATGCGAAAAAGATCCCGCTTGATGATAAAGATACCATGTCGATTTTTACATCATCAAAGATACTCGGCTATGAAAACGATCCTATTTTAGGACCGACAGGTGCGGTGGCTGTTCCTGAATTTAATACGCGCTTTACGCGTGAAGTTCTGCTTGATACCGAGCCTACCCGATTTGATTTTCTTGTCCGTATTTCCGGCTATACGCACGGAACGGATGTTTGGCTTGGAAACGCAAAGGATCTGATCGTTTCTAAGACGGCATCTGTTGACCAGACGATCGGCTGTCGTGATGATATTATGATTTATCTGATATCCTGTGGCATACCGGAAAGACGCGCTTTTAAGATTATGGAATCAGTCCGTAAAGGCAGAGGACTTCCCGATGGCGCAGAACAGGAAATGGTAGATGCAGGTGTACCGCAGTGGTATATTGATTCCTGCAAGAAGATTAAATATCTATTCCCGAAGGCGCATGCGGTTGCCTATGTTATGATGGCATTCAGAATTGCATGGTTTAAGGTCAATCGCCCGTTGGCTTTTTATGCAGCATATTTTTACCGTCGCAGTCAGAAGGGCGGCTTTGATTCGCTCTTGATGACCGGTGGCATTGATTCTGTGAAAGCAAACATTAAAGCAATTGATGAAAATGAAAATGCGACGGATAAGGAACAGGATCTGCTGACAACGTTAGAGGTTGTATATGAGTATTATCTGCGTGGGTTTGATTTCCTGCCGATCGATCTGTATAAGAGCCATGCAACGAAATTCATTATTGAAGACGGCAAGCTCAGACCGCCTTTTGTAGCAATTTCAAGCCTTGGAGAAGCTGCTGCATGGGATCTTGTTTCAGGCAGAGAAGGGAAGAAATTCCTTTCCATTGAGGAGGTTGCGCTTGCTTGTCCGAAGGTTTCTAAGACGCACATTCAGCTTCTTAAGGATGCCGGAGCATTCCGTGATATGCCCGATACAAGCCAGATCAGTCTTTTTTAATTTTCAGGAGGTGTAGTCATGCAGGATATTGGATTGCCCTTTCACATCCGCTGCAAGGCCGAAGACATAGGCAGATACTGCTTCTTGCCGGGCGACCCCGGACGCTGCGAGGCAATTGCGCGGTATTTTGATAATCCGGTACATATTGGTTGTAATCGTGAGTTCAATATTTATACAGGATACTTGCTTGGAGAAAAGGTGTCCGTTTGTTCAACCGGCATTGGCGGTCCTTCTGCAGCAATTGCTATGGAAGAACTGGTAAGCATTGGTGCGGATACCTTTATTCGCGTCGGCACCTGCGGGGGCATTGATTTGAATGTTCTTCCCGGAGATATTGTTGTTGCAACGGGTGCAGTGCGCTTTGAACACACGTCCTTGGAATATGCACCGATAGAATTCCCTGCGGTAGCGGATCATGATATATGTTCGTACTTAAAAAATGCAGGTACAGAGCTTGGATATCGCATCCATACAGGGATCGTGCAATGTAAGGACTCGTTTTATGGGCAGCATGCGCCGGAAAAATCACCGGTGTCGGATATGCTTTTTCAAAAATGGGAATCATGGAAGCGACTTGGTGTTAAAGCGAGCGAGATGGAATCCGCTGCTTTATTCGTTGTAGCATCGGCATTAGGTGTTCGGTGCGGAAGCTGCTTCCATGTTGTGTGGAATCAAGAACGCGAGAAGGCAGGCCTTATGATGCCTATGACAGAGAATACCGACGGGGCAATCAGAGTTGGTATTGAGGCGATGAAGCGTATTATTGCCGAAGATAAGATATAAAAATGTCCTCTCATCAGTTTTCGGATTGATGAGAGGACATTTTTATGCAGTTTTATTTTTAATGGGAATCGGGATTTGTGAAAGGATTACAGCAACAAATACCAAAGTGCATCCGATCAGCTCCACCGGAGTCATTGACTCTTTTAAAAGCAGCCAGCCAAATAAAGCGGCAAATACGGATTCTAAGCTCATGATCAAGGAAGCGCGAGCGGGCTCGGAATATTTTTGACCAATGATTTGCAGCGCGTAGGCAACGCCCATAGATAGTACGCCTGTATATAACAGCGGGATCCAGCAACGAAGGATCGAAACATGGTCAGGCTGCTCGGTAAAGAGCATAACAATGCAGGATAGCACTGCGCAAACACCTGCCTGGAGTGTATTCAGGCGAAGAGAATCGACCGTCGCAGCAAATTTATCTACAAATGTTATTTGTATAGCAAACATCAGCGCACACCCAAGCAGAAGAATATCACCGGTGCTGATTTTGGAGACGCCTGCGCAGCTTAAACAGTATAGTCCGGCGGTGGCCAGAGCAACACTGATGGGGATCATAACGGTAGGCTTTTTCTTAAGAAAAAGGCCTATGATAGGAACAATCACAATGTACATCGCAGTCAGAAAACCGGATTTACCGGCATCTGTATCGACAAGCCCGACCTGCTGCAGACCGCAAGCCAGAAATAAAGGGATTCCGCACAGAAGACCTGCTTTCCATAATGCAGAATCAAACCAGCGTGTGAAAAAATTTTTTCCATCTTTTTTAAATTTATCTGTGATCAGGATAATGGGAATCAGTGCGATGACTGCAAGAGTGCATCGGACGGCTTGGAATGTAAACGGTCCAATATAATCCATGCCAACACTTTGCGCGACAAAGGCACAGCCCCAGATTACTGTGGCAAGGCACAAAAACAGGTTGCCACGTGCTTGTTTTTTCATTTTTATCACCGCAGGATAATTTATCACAATACATTGCAAATTGCAAGCAGTATGACCATTGCATTTTCAACTTTGTGTGATATAATAAGAAAAATACAATATTTTTATGGAGGAAACACCATGCAACAGACCAATCAAATCAGAAAACGCTCTGAAATTCCTGTTGAGGACACCTGGGCCATTGAGGACCTGTACACTTCCGATGAGGCATGGGAAAAAGAATTGCAGACACTGGAAGAGGATAAAAACATCATGCTTTCCTTTGCAGGACATTTATCTGACAGTGCAGAAAAGCTGTACGCATATCTTGAGAATATGGAGAGAGTCGACGAAAAGGCAAGCCTTTTGGGCAATTACTGCATGCGCAGAGCTGATGTCGATACGCGCGATCCTGTATATCAGGCTATGTCCGGTAAGTTTATGAGCGTTGTAGTTGCTCTGTCAGCTGCTGTCAGCTTTGAAACGCCTGAGATCCTGTCTATTTCCGACGAGGTGCTTGATAAGTTTTATGCTGAATATCCTAAGTTGGAGCGTTACCGCCGTTATCTGACAAATATTCGCCGCCGCAAGGATCATGTTCTTTCTCCGGCAGAGGAGAAGCTGTTGGCTTCCGCAGGAGAAATGGCACAGGCGCCGGATAATATTTATGGCATGTTAGCAGATGCAGATCTGACATTCCCCGATGCGATCGATGCTGAAGGAAACCGTCATCCATTAAGCCAGGGGACGTTTGTTGCCTGCGAGGAAAGTGCAGACCGTGTCCTTCGTAAGAGTGCATATGAAAACCTTTATCATGGCTTTGGTGCATTTAAGAATACAGCCGCAGGTCTTTTAAATGCGCAGAATAAGCAGCTGAAGTTCTTTGCTGAGGCAAGAAATTATCCGTCAGCCTTTGATGCATCACTCGACAGGACGAATGTACCTACATCGGTTTATTTAAATCTGATCGATGCCGTGCACCAGAATCTGGATAAGATGCATCGTTACGTACGTCTTCGTAAGAAGCTTCTTGGCGTTGATGCGTTGCATTTTTATGATATTTATACGCCGCTTGTTTCCGATGTGGACAAGAAGATCCCGTTTAGCGAGGCAAAGCAGACAGTATATGATTCCCTTGCACCCTTGGGCGAGGGTTACCGCAAGATTCTTAAGGAAGGTTTTGATAACCGTTGGATTGATGTTTACCAGAACGAGGGAAAGAGAAGCGGTGCATATTCTGCAGGCGCAGCCGTTCATCCCTATGTCCTTTTAAACTATACCGGCACACTGGACAGTCAGTTTACTTTAGCACATGAGATGGGTCATGCTCTTCATTCCTACTATTCCCATAAGCATCAGAATCCTGTTGATTCTGACTATGTGATTTTCGTAGCGGAAGTTGCATCTACCTGCAATGAAGCGTTGTTGATGGAGTATCTGTTAGGTAAGACAACGGAGAAGAAAGAGCGCGCTTATCTGATCAACCATTTCCTCGATCAGTTTAAGGGCACACTGTTCCGTCAGACCATGTTTGCTGAATTTGAATTGAATATCGGCAAAATGGTTCGTGAAGGAAAGACGCTGACTGCCGATACGCTGTGTGCAGAATACCGCAGACTGAATGAAATGTATTACGGCCCTGATATGGTTGTTGATGACGAGATCGCTATGGAATGGGCAAGAATCCCGCACTTCTACTACAATTACTATGTGTTCCAGTATGCAACAGGCTATTCTGCTGCGATCGCATTGTCGCGTCGGATCCTGGCAGAGGGCGAGACTGCGGTTAAGGATTACATTGAGTTCCTTTCCGGTGGCTGCTCTAAGAGCCCGATTGATCTTTTGAAGGGCGCAGGCGTGGATATGACATCTCCTGAGCCGGTCAATCAGGCACTGATGCTCTTTGATAAACTGCTGGATGAAATGGAAGCGCTGATGGAGGCGTAATACATGGCAGACCTTTTTATTCCGACACTGCATACTTTTGCTATGGAGAATAGCTTTACAGGTTCGTGCGGTGCGTTTCGCTTTATGATAACGCCAACCGTTGAAAAATTTCCATCCAAAGAAGTCGATATGGAAAACAGTTCCATTAAGGCGGAATTCTGGCATGGAGAATTTTGCTACGAGAAGAGTGAAATGGAAGGTCAAAAGGTCTTTCCTATGAGTCAGGAAGGAAGACTTGCCATGAAGCAGTGGCTTGAAGAAAATATCTGAAGATAAGAGGGCAAAGCATTGGCTTTGCCCTCCTTATTCAGCGCTTAAAGGAGGCAATTTTATCTAAAAAGATTGACAAATCTATCATTTATGTTAGAATAAATGAGAAATGTAAAGACACTGAGGAAACCAAGCAAGATAGGCGGTATATCAGCGAGAGGGGATTGGTGAAAGCCCTTTGCCGAGTGCTTGCAAGCCACTTCCAAGTCGTCCGGGATGACCGGGACGGGTGCTCCCGTTACAGAGCAGCTAAGATGCCGGCGTGTCCGGTGAATTAGGGTGGTACCGCGATTACTTCGCCCCTATGTGTGGGCGGGGTATATTTTTTTATGGAGGATAAATAAATGAGCAACAAAGCATATGGTGACAATGAATTGCGTGAGATGTTTCTTTCGTATTTTGAAGGTAAGGGTCATTTGCGCTTGCCGAGCTTTTCTCTGATCCCGCAGAACGATCAGTCTCTTTTGCTGATCAATTCGGGTATGGCGCCGATGAAGCCTTATTTTAAAGGAGAGGTAGAGCCACCGCGCCGTCGTGTTTGCACTTGCCAAAAGTGTATCCGCACCGGTGATATTGAGAATATCGGCAAGACAGCACGGCATGGAACATATTTCGAAATGCTCGGTAATTTCTCCTTTGGTGATTATTTTAAGGAAGAAGCAATCCACTGGGCGTGGGAGTTTCTGACTGAAACGATGGAAATTCCTGCGGAGCTGCTCTGGCCTTCGATTTATGAAAGTGACGATGAGGCTTATGCCATCTGGCGCGACCAAATCGGTGTTCCTGAGGAACGGATTGTTCGCCTTGGGAAGGCGGATAACTTCTGGGAGCATGGAACCGGCCCCTGTGGACCGTGCAGCGAGATTT
>JAZNNK010000112.1:0-5689 GCA_045580205.1 Faecousia sp. | reverse complement strand
GACAGAACCGCCGCCCCGGGCAGATCATCTGCGGTTTTTCTATGGAGACGGAAAATCTGCTTGAGAACAGTCGCGCAAAACTCCTTAAAAAGAATGTAGACATGATCTGCGCCAACAACCTAAGCGATACCGGCGCAGGCTTCGCAACAGATACAAACATTCTGACCCTGATCACCAGAACGTCCTGCGAAGAGCTGCCTCTGCAGTCTAAAGCATCTGCCGCTAACGCAATTATAGACCGCGCGCTCGCGCTTTAGTCCCGTGTCCGTCCGAATTTGGACAAAATTCCCTTAAAACTTAAAAAAAGGATTTACTTTTGCCGTATCATACTGTATGATAATCAGGAACAGAGTAGGAGACCTCGCGTGAAGTGCTGCCAAAATGGGGAGTTGAGTGGCAGACGAAGGACCTTGTCCGCGATGGGGATTCCGCACCCGCTGCACCATATAGGATGATCTCCTTTATGAAGCAACGATACCCGGTCGGATGAACGGCTGCAGCACTTGCCGCTTTTACACTGCCGGAGCGTGTATCCGTTTATTACTCCCCTTACGCTTAGCGCAAGGGGAGTTTTTTATGGATGCCGCAAGCAAAGAAAAACACCTGTTCGTTACCATGAAGGAGGTATTATTATGGCTTCTATCCAAAAATCCACCGCACTGTACGCACACCCCTTTTCCAAAGCATACTGGCGAGACGCCGCCGCAGAGCTTAAGGACGTGAAAATGCTTGTCATTACAGCGCTCATGATCGCTCTTCGGATCGCGCTCAAGCCGCTTGCGATCCCCCTTGGACCGCAGCTTAGCATTCAGACCGCTATGCTGGCGACCGCGCTTGGCGCGATGCTGTTTGGTCCGGTAATGGCAATTCCTGCCGCGATCATTTCCGATACGATCGGTTTTATGCTGTACCCGACAGGCGACTATTTCCTGCCCTTTGTGCTTACAGAAATTGCCAGCACAATGCTTTACGCGCTTTGCCTGTACCGTGCAAAACCCTCTGCAACCAGAGTGATGCTCGCGCGCTTTTTTATTTGCTTCCTTGTCAATGTTGTGCTGCAGCAGCTGGTCTTTGCATGGCAATACGTCTATATGGGCAATCCTGAAAAAGCCAAATCTCAGATTCTCGGAATTATGACCGTCGCACGAATTTTCAAAAATCTGTGCATGTTCCCGATCGAATCTGTTGCTTTAACACTGTTTTTAAAACTGCTCATCCCTGTAACGAAGCGCGCCAAGCTTACATACGGTGCAGACGCAGATATGTCCTTTACTAAAAAGCAGATCGCAGCGCTTGTATGCCTGTTTGCAATCGGTGCCTGCAGTGCGACGGGATATCTCGCTTACCGCTATAATGACACATCCCGCTCTGCCGATTATTCTGCAACTGAGCGTGTAACGGCAAATAAAACGATGACTGAACTGGTGTTGGAAAAAACCGACGACTGGGACAATGAGACACTCGTGTGCATTGTCGACAGCGCATTTCGTCCGCTTTTTGGTGAGCAGACCGACTATACGCTCTCTGTCTACACCCTCGATAAAGAAGCTTTTGACGCTGCAGCAGCTAAAGACAAAACCTACACGATGGACACCCTGTGGGGCTACTCCAAGAGCGGTCCTTCCAAAGATCCACACAAAACACTTACCAAGGTTGCAAGCGTAACCGTTACCAAAAACGAAAAGACCGGAGATATCCTCTCCTTTAAAGTAAAGCCCTTACAATAACAAATTTTCTCTGGGTGCTGCGTCTGCAGCACCCAGCTTTTATGGATTTGACAACTCCCTCTGTCATAGGGTATAATATTAAAAAACACAAAGGAGCGATCCTCATGCATATTGATCACGACCATGTTAGTAACGGACATTCCCATGAACACAGCCATAACCACAGCCATACGCACACGCACGATGGTGTTACGCACACGCATGAACATAGCCATTGCCATGAGCACGGCCATGCACATCCGCATGAGCACGACAGTCTGCACGCAGAGGGCCATACTCACGACCATAGCCACGATTGCGGCGGTCAATGCGGCACCTGCGCTTCATCTTGTACGCATACCCCTATGGACGAGCTGTGCGCACTGATGAAATATATGGTCGGCCATAACGCCGCGCACACAAAGGAGCTGGCTGATTTGGCTGCTCAGCTTGACAAAGCCGGCCACCACGCAGCCTACGAACAGGTAATGGCTGCCGTATCCGACTTTGAAAAAGGCAACCTTCGGCTTTCTGCCATTCTGGCAAGCCTGAACAACGAGTGAGGCCGCGCTATGTGTCTTTCTACCGTATATAAAGACGCGCGTAACGACGCCTCTGTCATTATGAATAACGTCATGCATATCGAGTGCAGGGAGGGCTGTGTGATCCTTACTGATCTGATGGACCGCCAGGTAACGATCGAAGGCACGCTTGCACAGGCAAACCTTGTTGACGGCTATGTAATTATCCACACAAACTGACCAGGAGTTTTATATGGTAAATTATCTGATGATCTTTCTGATCTCCATGCTGCCTTTGATCGAGCTGCGCGGCGCGATTATCTACGCAACCGGAATGGAGCTTCCCTATCTTCCGGCACTGATCGTTTGCGTGATCGGCAACATGCTGCCGGTCCCCCTGATCTACTTCTTTGCGCGCAAAGTGCTTCTTTGGGGTGCAGATAAGAAATATATCGGCAGGTTTTTCACCTTCTGCCTTACAAAAGGCGAGCGTGCCGGTCAAAAGCTTGTAAAAGCTGCCGGACGCGGCGGTCTGTTTATTGCGCTGCTGCTGTTTGTGGGAATCCCTCTGCCCGGCACAGGCGCATGGACAGGCGCTTTAGGCGCAAGCTTTCTGAATATGGGCTTTAAGTCTACCGTTATTTCCGTATGCTTAGGTGTAATTTTAGCTGGCTTTATTATGGGTTTAGCCAGCGCCGGCGTATTTAGTATCATTGGATAAGGAGGATATCACATGTCTTGTCTGTTCTGTAAAATTGTTGCGGGAGAGATCCCGTCTGATAAGGTCTACGAGGACGATACCGTCCTTGCATTTCGGGATATCGCACCGCAGGCACCTGTTCATATTTTGGTGATTCCAAAGTGCCATATAGCATCTGTCTCGGAGATATCTTCTGAAAACAGTGCTCTGGTCGCGCACATTTTTGAGGTCATTCCCCAGATCGCGGCCGCTGAAAAGCTGGAAAACGGTTACCGCGTTATTTCCAACTGCGGTCCCGATGCAGGCCAGACCGTGCCGCATTTGCACTTTCATATCTTAGGCGGCAAGGAACTGACGTTGCAAATGGCTTGACAAACCTTTAATTTTTAGTATAATCTTCTTAGATCGCATACAAATCATTCTTCGGGGGGCCGGATGCATTCGGCTGAGATTGGACTTGGTAGTCCTGACCCGTGAACCTGATACGGTCAGTACCGTCGTAGGAAAAGATGCATAGCTTTGATACCTTCGTATCGCGTTGCACCTTGACGGGTTTGCAATGCGATACTTTTTTTAGGAGGTTTTTCCAATGAAACAAAAACTAACAATCCGCGCTCTTGCAGAGGGCGCAATCCTGATCGCACTATCTGAGGTATTGAGCTTTCTGCCGCTTTACAAGCTCCCCTGGGGCGGAAGCATTGACCTCGCGATGTTCCCGATCATCCTGTTTTGTATCCGGTGGGGCTTTGGCCCGGGCATGTGCGTAAGCTTTGCCCATGCTCTTTTGCAAACACTGTTTGAAGGCGGGATCGCCATCGGCTGGGAAAGTATTCTCGGCGACTTCCTGCTCGCTTATGCAGTGCTCGGCGTTGCAGGACTGTTTCGCGGCAGATTTTATATTGCCGCAACCGTATCGTGCGCACTTCGGTTTCTCGTGCATTACATTGTAGGCGCAACGATCTGGGCAGCCTACATGCCCGAAACGTTTTTCGGCATGACAATGACGACCCCCTGGCTGTACTCCGCGCTGTATAACGGCGCATATATGCTGCCGGATCTGCTTTTACTTCTTATTGCATGCTTCCTGCTGAAAAAAACACCGCTTTCGCGTTACCTTACAGCAAACGATCTGAAGCAGTAAAAACATACAGGGATACTGCCACACGGCAGTATCCCTGTTTTTTTATTTCTGCATTCGAATAACTGCCATACCCGGAGCATCCAGGGAAAGCTGGTCTGCAAGGTATAGCACCTGCGCGACCTCACCGCGAGTCATTTCCTCTTTTGCATGGATAGTAATACCATTTTCCTGCATTGCTGTAACAGAAACCGCTGCCCAGGCCGGAACATCCTCATTTTCCTGTGCTGAAGTCTCAATGGCCTCCAGTGTCTGTTGAGAGATCGAAAGGTCCAACGCATTTTGCAGCATGACCGCCGCCTCCGCACCGGTGATCGGCTGATCTGCTTCAAAAGAACCGGACTGTGTTTCAGGCCAGCCTGTTGTCAGGCCGGCACGCAGCGCCGCGACCAGATACGGCTTAAGCCAATCCGGTGTATCCTTGGGCAGTCCCTCATAGGAAACATCCTTTGTGGGAATGTCAAGCATCTTTACGACCATCGCAAGGAACTCACCGCGACTGACCTTTTTATCGGAACGAAAAACCTCGGTCGAACCGATCTTTTCGCCTACAAACAAACCTGTATTGCGCATCCACTCCGCCGCAAAACGGCATGCATGTCCAGCCGTATCAGTATACTGCTTTGCATCGGTCGGCTTTAAAATCTGAACGGTAACAGTCGCCTCGCGGGAAACGTTGCCTGCAGGGTCTGTTGCTGTAAAAGTAAACGAATCAACACCAACCTTATTTTTCTTCGGCGTATAGAGGAAAGTACCGTCCGCCTGCAGAACGACCTCGCCCCGCTTTGGACCGCGCACAACACTGTACGTGAGCTTTTGTCCCTCCGGATCACTGACCTTCAGAGCTGCGCTGTTCGGTAAATTCTTATAGGTCTCCAGCGAGGAATCCTGTGCCACCGGCGCTAAATCTTCCTTACCGCGAATTGCAATCGTCATCGTCGAGGGCTTCTCAACACGATTATAGTAGATCGGCAGATACGTTACAACTGCATCGCGGTCAACCTCGGTACGAAGGGGCGAAAAAGTCATCTGTGCCAGCTGGTCAGCAGCAAGGATATCTCCCGGCTGCAAAACGCGATTGCCCAGCATAACTGTACCGGTGGCAGCCTGTGGAAGCTGTGTGATGCAAATTCCCATCAGCGACTCTTCCTCTGAAAAATCTCCTGCCGTGAAGCAGTAAGTTGCATCGCAGTCGACCTCTGCGGCCAGCACGGCACTGCCGAGGCCGAGCAGGCACACCGCCGACAGCAGCAGGCAAATAAAACGAACTCGGAACATATGATAACCTCCTGTTTTTTGTGTTCGGAGGTATTGTTTGCCGCGCAAGGGAAATTTATGCAAAATTTCTAAAAAGAATCCATCTTCCCACCTTGTCATTCTGAAGCGGTTATGAAGAATCCGTTTTCCCCTGCCCCCTGTCATTCTGGGCGCAGCGAAGAATCCGTTTTCCCCTGCCCCCTGTCATTCTGAGCGCAGCGAAGAATCCGTTCTCTCTTTCCGTGTATTACGGATTCTTCGTCGGCAGAGCCTCCTCAGAATAACAGGAAACAAAAAATACGCCAAAGAGAAAATCCCCTTGGCGGGAAATAAGCTGATTATCCCCAAAGACAAAGAAGGGCCTTTG
>JAZNNK010000111.1:0-7611 GCA_045580205.1 Faecousia sp. | reverse complement strand
GTTATCCGATGAAGAAAAAATCGAAATGTTCAAAAGATGCAAATCTTACGCAGGAAATAAATGTCTGATTATTGCTGGAACGGGTTCCAATTCCACTGCACATACAGTGAAATTGAGTCAAAAGGCTGAAAACGCAGGTGCAGATGCTCTTCTTGTAGTATCACCATACTATAATAAAGCCACCCCGGAGGGCTTGTTTATGCACTATAAGGAAATTGCAGACAACGTTTCCATTCCGGTAATCTTATATAATGTACCTTCACGAACCGGTGTTGACATACCTGTTTCTGTATATCAAAAATTATCAAACATACCGAACATTGCCGGCGTCAAGGAAGCAAGTTCAGATATTACAAAGATCACGCAAATCCGCTCGGCATGTGGTGAAGATTTTTCAATTTGGTCGGGAAATGACGAACATACCGTGCCAGCTATCGCGCTCGGTGCAAAAGGTATTATCTCTGTTTTATCCAATGTATGTCCTGAGGAAACACAGGCTATGGCACAGGCGTCGCTATCTGGCAACATCGAGATTGCATCCGCCATCCAGTGTCAGCTTCAGCCACTGTTGGAATTGCTGTTTTGTGAAGTTAATCCTATTCCTGTTAAAGCCGCCATGCGTTGTATCGGTTATGATTGCGGGCAATGCAGACTACCGCTAACAGAAATGGATAAAAATAAATATATAAAATTATCTTCTTATTTTTCATAAAAACAAACCGCTGTGTGTTTTTTAACACGCAGCGGTTTTTAATATTATGGATCAAATCCCTCAAAAATTGGAAGCCATCCTTCTTTAACAGCTGTATTATAATCTTCTTTTGATGTGATCGGCCATGCAAATCCGTTTACTTTCCAAAGTTTAAGACAGATTATATTACATAAATTTTTTCGGTCTGAGAATCTGTATCCGATAAAATTGGGAACACACAAAAAATTAAAAAGCAAATTTGTCAAGAGAAATTTCAATACACCGGGTAGCTTTGTGCTGCCGGAAATAAAATAATTTTGCGAAAGTTGACCGCGAATCAAGTCCGGCCTATTCTTTTTTAGCCAATAAACACACCTTGGATCAAACGATTCCAGGCAATAAAGACCTGTATAGAATGCAAGTGCACTGCAGGCAGATTCACATAGCTTTTTATAATTATTTCCAACAGACTTTAATTCAATGACGATCGGAACTTTACCGTCAAACAAATCCAAAACATCATTAAACAGTGGAAGCGTTTCTCTTGTGCCTTCCAAAAAATACTGATCAAGCTCTTCTGCGCAAAGATCTTCAATATATACATCTGCTCCTGTGGTGCGTTTCAAAGAAGAATCATGAATGACTGCTAAATTTCCGTCAGCCATCAAATGAACATCAAACTCCACGCCATACCCAGCGTCCTTGGAAAGCTGAAATGCCTTCATGCTGTTTTCCGGAACACCTTTTCCATGCAATCCACGATGTGTATATGCGTAATTACAGAACAGATCCATTTTTCGACCATTTTGTTTACATCGCAGCGCCAGGATATATAAAAGGAACACACAAAATAAAATCAAGAAGATTTTAATCATCAATATTTAGTCCTTCAATTCCCTTCTTAGCTTCGGGTTTAGCATCACCGTGCTTGACGAAAATCATTGTTACAAATGCCAGACCCGCAAATACCGCAGCATACGGGAAAAGAATCGTCATGCCAATTCCATCCATATCCATAAACATGCCGGAGAGCATCGGTGTAATAATCTGTGCGGTCATAGATGCGGTATAATAGAATCCTGTGTACTTTCCAATATCACCACCGGAGCACATTTCTACGACCATTGGGAAAGAGTTGACATTGATTGTTGCCCAACCAATTCCGGCAAGTGCAAACAGAACATTCATAACGATTACGGAGCTTCCTGCGCGCATAAAAGATGCAGCACCAAACGCAGCAGTCAGCATAATAACACCGGCTATAATTGTTTTCTTTCGACCAATTTTAGATGCAACAATACCTGCAGGCAAATATGCTACAATTGCGGCGGCCTGCGCAAGCAGCAGTGTGGTGTTATAATCCATATTCAGAATATTTCCGGCATAAACAGAATATTTAGAGGTAACAGCATTATAACCAAAATACCATAATGCAATTGATGCCAGAATAAATATCAGCGAGCGCTTTTCCCCTCTGTCCAAACTCCGCTTTTCAGAAGAATCCGCCTCATTTTCTTCAATGCCAAATGCAACACTGTCTTCCCGCATCTGCTTAGACCAGAGAGGCTCACGAACAGTTGCAAGGAAGATGATTAGCGAACCGATCATCAAGCCTGCGATCACCGAATAATAAACATTATAACGCATTAATTGATTTTGTACGGCAGACGTTGCGAACACCATTCCAAGCACAAGTACAATGATACCACCTGCTGTGCCCATTAAGTTGATGACTGCATTTGCCTTACTGCGCAAGGGTTTAACCGTTACATCTGGCATCAGAGCAACCGCAGGACTACGGAAAATCGACATCGCAACCAGTACAATAAGCAACAGTCCAACAAAAAGATACAATGGCACGGGATCAGCTGCCGTCTTTAGCGCTGCATATGCCTGCCGGGCAGGAACAACATAATTTGTATACGGAGAAATCTCCTTCGCATTTCCTGCGTCATCATAAATGATCTGGGTATCATCTGCACGAATCGCTGCAAAATCTTCTTTTGAGTAAATCTCTGAAAGCACAAAAGATTCACCTTCCGGTGTCTGCAGTCGGTTATCTGCCTGAGAATCATAAATAATTTCAAGTGCTGCAGAGTCATTAAACGATGAGACATCCGAAATATTTTTCAGCTGCGCGCTATCAACAAATGATAATGCAATCAGCGCAACGGCTGCAACGATCGTACCAATCGTAATAAACGGCGTGCGTTTACCATGTTTACTTCTGCATTTATCGGATAACGTACCAAACAACGGAAGCATAAATACAGCTAAGATGTTATCTAAAGCCATAATTACACCGGACCAAGTTTGAGACATACCAAACTTATTGGTCAAAATAACAGGAATCGTTGCATCATATGCCTGCCAGAACGCGCTGATCAGGAAAAATGCAAAGCCTACTAAAATTGTTCTTTTGTAGTTGAGCTTCATTGAATTCCCCTCCGGTATTTTTTTACTATTATAACAGATATATACAAAATGTCTACAAAAAAGCAGCCCATACGGGCTGCTTTATAAATTCTTAAGCAAGAACCGCCTTATGGAACACCTTTTTACCCTTACGAAGCTTTACGCCCTCTTGCAGCATACTCTGCGTAATCGTCAATGTATGATCATCAACCTTTTCATCATTAACGAACACACCGCCCTGCTGTACAAGTCTTCTGGCTTCACCATTGGAGGCAGCAAGCTTACATGCAACCATAAGGCTTAAAATGCCTATCGAACCATTAGTGAGCATATCGCAAGAAATCTCTGTTGTAGGCATATTGACATCATCCCCACCGCTACCAAACAGAGCCTTGGCAGCAGTTTTTGCGTTCTCTGCCTCCTGTTCTCCATGAACAAGCTTTGTAAGCTCATAGGCAAGGATTTCCTTAGCATCATTAATGCGGGCATCTTTCCAGGTGTCCATTTGATCAATCTGATCCAGCGGAAGGAAAGTCAGCATACGAATGCATTTCATTACATCTGCATCTGAAACATTGCGCCAATACTGGAAAAATTCAAAAGGAGTCGTTTTATTTGGATCAAGCCACACAGCATTTCCCGCTGTTTTTCCCATTTTATTGCCTTGCGAATCTGTCAAAAGCGTGATCGTCATGCAATGTGCATCCTTACCCAGCTTTCTGCGGATTAATTCTGTTCCGCCAAGCATGTTGCTCCACTGATCATTACCACCAAACTGCATATTACAGTTATAATGCTGATACAAATGATAAAAATCATATGACTGCATGATCATATAGTTAAACTCTAAGAACGACAAACCTTTCTCCATGCGCTGCTTGTAGCAATCAGCGCGGAGCATATTATTGACAGAAAAGCATGCGCCAACTTCACGCAGAAGTTCAACGTAGTTAAGATTCAGCAGCCAGTCAGCATTGTTGACCATTTGTGCTTTACCTTCACCAAACTCAATAAAACGTTCCATCTGTTTTTTGAAGCATTCTGCATTATGATCAATATCTTCTTTTGTTAACATTTTACGCATATCAGTACGACCGGACGGGTCGCCGATCATAGTTGTACCGCCGCCAATCAATGCGATCGGCTTATTACCTGCCATTTGCAGTCGCTTCATGAGTGTAAGTGCCATAAAATGGCCTGCTGTCAGACTATCTGCAGTACAATCAAAGCCAATATAAAAAGTCGCCTTTCCATTATCGATCATCTCGCGGATTTCATCCTCGTTAGTTACCTGTGCGATCAGACCTCTGGCAACCAATTCATCATACATTTTCATATGTTTCCTCCTCAAATTAAAACACCCTCTGTCCTTATGGACAGAGGGTGCAAAGTAGCACGGTACCACCTCTGATTCGATCTGTCCTCACAGACAGACCCTCAGGATGTTATAAAAACATCTATGCTGTATCGGGCATCCCCGTCCTCTCCTCAGTTTCATTTCAGAAAGGCCACTCCGGGAGGTATTTCAGCAATTTTTTCTGCTGTCTTGCACCTACCAACAGCTCTCTGAGAGAAAATAAATGCTTACTCTTCCCATCATTGTGTTAAATATCACCAGGATATACTACCAAAAAATACATATGTTGTCAAGCTTGGAGCATCTCACCGGCACTCTTAAGCGTATTTTCTGTGATATTTGTTCCTCCGATTATGCGCGCAAGCTCATGTTTCCTACCATCCAGATCAAGGGCTGTAACACTGGTATATGTGCGTCCACTACGCTCCTGTTTAGAAATAAGAAAATGTGTATCCGCAAGTGCAGCAATCTGTGGTAAGTGTGTAACAGACAGAACCTGTTTATGCATTGCAACGCTTTTCAACTTTTCTGCAACCTTTTGTGCTGCTCTGCCAGAAACGCCGCTGTCAACCTCATCAAAAATCAATGTTTGCGTATGATCGCGGTCAGCAAGAACATTCTTTAATGCAAGCATAATTCTTGCAAGCTCACCACCAGACGCAACCTTACTTAGAGGTTTTAACGCTTCACCGGCATTGGCTGTCATATAAAACGCAACCGCATCAATTCCATTATTACATAGCGCAACCTCTGTAAAATTACAACAAAAATCAACGTTTGGCATATCCAACTGCGACAGCTCCTGTCTGATCCTTTCAGACAGAATTTTAGATGCGCTCACACGGTTATCGTGTAAAAGCCTGGCAGCAATGGTGGCTTCTGATTTTGCTTGAGTATATTGATTCTTTAGTTTTTGCAGATGCTCCTCGGAAAATTCGATCTCATCAAGCTGACTTTTAGCCTGCTCATAATACTGCAATATATCTGCGCATGTTGCGCCATATTTACGGCGAAGCCTGTAGATTACATCAAGACGGGATTCTATTTGCTCCAATTCATCCGATGAATAAGACAAGCTGTCTCGAATCTCCTTGATCTCCTCCGCAATATCCTGTGTCTGATACATAAGATCCTCAACTTTTGCAAAAAGCGATTCAAATGCATCTGAATGACGCACAAGATATTTAAGTTCCTGCGATGCTTCCGCAATTAAAGAGGATGCGCCATCAGAATCATCCGAGCCGCTTAAAAGCTTGACTGCAGCATGAATGCCATCACTCAGTTTTTCAGCGTTCTGCAAAATCTTGCGGCGACTTTCAAGCGCCTCATCCTCGCCCTCTTTAAGATTCGCCTTTTCAATCTCACTGATTTGATGACGAAGCATTTCGACCTTGCGCAACTTTTCACTCTCATCCATCGTCATGCGTTCGATCTCATGACGTAAATGTTCAAGGATCGCATACTTTTGCGTATAATCTTCGCGAAGATCGTTATTATCGGAAAAAGCATCTAAATGCTGCAGGTGATTACTTTCGTCAAATAAGCTTGCAGAATCGTGCTGACCATGAATATTGATAAGCTGAACACCGAGCTTATGTAAAATGGAAACCGTAACAAGAGAGCCGTTTACCTTGCATACATTCTTCCCATCTGCATAAATCTCTCTTTGTATGATTGTTTCAGGATCGTATTGTACGCCATATTCATCAAACCAATTCAGGTGAGGAACATCTGTGAAAACAGCGCGAACATCAGCCCTGTTGGACCCTGTGCGTATCATATCCCTATACGCCCGCTCTCCCAAAATTGCAGAAATGGCATCGATCACAATTGATTTGCCGGCACCGGTCTCACCCGTTAATACATTAAATCCCTTATTAAAGGATATATCAGCACACTCAATAACTGCGATATTTTCAATATGCAGAAGGCTTAGCACAGCACCGCCCTCCTATCAGTTAATCAGGTTTTTAATTTCACCGCTGAATGCCGCAGCAGCATTATTATCTCGCATAACTACCATAACAGTATCATCACCTGCCAAGGAGCCAACAACAATACTGAGGTTCATTGCATCAATCGCGGAACCTGCCGCAGAAGCAAGTCCCGGAAGCGTTCTTATTACAATAATATTTTGAGCGTAATCAAGTCCGATAACACACTCTCTGAATATTGTATTGAGTCGGGACGAGAAGGAGTTGACCATCTCATCAGCAGATGATGTCGTATAACGATATGTTCCGAGGCTTGTCAATTCCTTAACAATCCTCAGTTCCTTGATGTCGCGGGAAATCGTTGCTTGCGTTCCCCGAAAGCCCTCCTGTTGGAGTGCATTGAGAAGCTGCTCCTGTGTTTCCACGTTACGGGCAGTAATGATTTCTAAAATTTTTGCTTGACGCTGACTTTTCAATTACATTCACCTCATCCATTTTTAAATTTTGTATTGATGACATCATAAAAACTACGTTCTTTCAATCTAACGAGTTTTGTATAGAGATTAGACTTACGAATCGTTGCAACATCGCCCATGTTCATCTTTAGCGCTTTACCACCGTCAACTGACAAAAAAGCATTTCTTCTTACATTTTTAGTAAGTCCGACCGTAATCACGCGCTGATCGGAAGCAATCATACACCGACTCGAAACATCATGCGAGCATACAGGTGTCAGAATCATGCTCTGCGCTTCCGGTTCAACAATCGGTCCGCCGGCCGAAAGACTATATGCGGTCGAGCCGGTGGGAGTCGCAATAATAACACCATCTCCACCGCATTCCATTGCCTGCACACCATCGCACTGGATAGAAAGATGAACAATACGGGCAATCGCACCCTTTGTAATAACGACATCATTTAGACAAATATCGTGAAAGATAATGTCCCTGTCTCGATGTACAGTAACATCAAGCATCATGCGATTATCGATTGTATAATCATTGTTTGCCAGCCGGGAAAGCTGTGAAAGTTCACTGCTTTCCAATTCAGCCATAAATCCCATCGTGCCTATGTTGACGCCGAGAATCGGCACGCCGCGACGGGTTGCTGTTTTAGCCATGTGAAGGATCGTACCATCTCCTCCAAAGCAAATAACCATTGACGCATCTGTTATTTCCTTTTCTAATCTGGAAAAATAAATATCCTTCGGTAAT
>JAZNNK010000110.1:0-23039 GCA_045580205.1 Faecousia sp. | reverse complement strand
GATTATGGCAATCGTTGCATACAAGATGAACCAGCCCATTAACGAGCTGCGGTTTCTCTCCATTCGGGAGGTGCAGGAATGAATATTGGCGAAATTTTGCTAAAGCTGTGGCGCGATTCCGGCTTTTCTGCCATCATTTCCGGCTTCCTCTCTCAGGGCGGCTGGCAAAACCTTGTTATGCTTGTCATTGGCTGCGCACTTCTCTATCTTGCCATCGTGAAAAAATTTGAGCCATTGCTGCTTTGCGGTATTGCATTTGGTTGTATTCTTACCAACCTGCCCGGCGCAGGACTGTATAATCAAGAGCTGTGGACAAATTTTATGGACGCAAACCACGAAGCTTATCACAGCTACGGTGAGATCCTTAAGCATGGCGGTCTGTTGGACTTCTTTTACATCGGTGTCAAAACAAGCATTTATCCCTGCCTCATTTTCTTAGGTGTAGGCGCAATGACAGATTTTGGCCCTATGCTCTCAAACCCGAAGAGCCTGCTTTTAGGTGCCGCTGCACAGCTTGGCGTTTTTGCGGCATTTGTTGGCGCTATCCTTCTGGGCTTTGACGGCAAAGAAGCTGCTTCCATCAGCATCATTGGTGGTGCTGACGGCCCTACGGCAATTTTCCTGACAAGTCAGCTTGCACCCCACCTGCTTGGTGCAATTGCCGTTGCTGCCTATTCATATATGGCGCTGATCCCTATGATCCAACCGCCGTTTATGAAGCTGCTCACCACCAAGGAGCAACGGCAGATCAAAATGGAGCAGACGCGTACCGTATCCAAAACAGAAAAGATCGTATTCCCGGTTGTCGTTACGATTTTTGTGGCGCTGCTTTTGCCGGACACCGCACCTCTGATCGGCTGTCTGATGCTCGGCAATCTGCTTAAGGAAACCGGTGTTACTGACCGCTTGTCCGATACCGCGCAAAATGCTCTTATGAACATTGTTACCGTCCTTCTGAGCACCTCTGTTGGCGCAACAATGGTCGGCTCCAATTTCCTTACCGTAGAAACGCTCTCTATTGTCTTGCTGGGTGTAGTCGCTTTTATTCTGTCCACCTGCGGCGGTCTTTTAGGCGGTGTGGTCCTGTGTAAGCTTACTAAAGGCAAGATCAATCCCCTGATCGGTTCTGCCGGCGTTTCTGCCGTACCTATGGCGGCCCGCGTATCTAACCTGGAAGGTCAAAAGGCAAATCCCGCCAACTTCCTTTTAATGCACGCAATGGGACCGAACGTTGCAGGCGTGATTGGCTCTGCTATTGCGGCAGGTTTTCTCCTGAGTGTCTTTAGTTAAATATTTTTATTTGGGCTTGCTGCATTTTCAGCAAGCCCTTTTTTCGGAGGTGATCTCTTGCATTACAAAAACTGTCAACTTTGTCCGCGAATGTGCAGTGCAGACCGCACAGGCAGTATGCTTGGCTATTGCCAATGTCCGGATACGGCGCTCGTTGCAAAAACAATGCTTCACCGTTGGGAAGAACCGGTCTTATCTCCAAACGGAAAAAATGGAGCGGTCTTTTTCGGTGGCTGTTCGCTTGGCTGCCGGTACTGTCAAAACCGGGAGATCAGCAACGGCGCTGCCGGCACACCAACAAATACGGCCGCGCTGCGGCAGATTTTTGAGTATCTTATTGCACAGGGTGCGGAAAATATTGATCTGATTACACCGACACATTTTGTTCCCACAATCTGCTCTGCATTAGAAAACCCGCTTTCTGTACCGGTTGTTTACAATTGTGGTGGATACGAGCGTCCGGAAACGCTGCGTCTTTTAGAAGGCAAGATCGATATTTACCTGCCGGATATGAAATATGCCGACAGTAACCTTGCTGCCACGCTTTCCGGCGCGCCGGACTATCCCGCTACCGCAAAGGCCGCGATCATCGAAATGTTCCGGCAAACCGGTCCTGTTTTACAGCAGGACGGCCGTTTGATCCGAGGCGTCATGATCCGTCATCTGATTTTACCCGGCCATGTTGAAAACTCACTAAAAGTCTTAGACTGGATCGGTGAAACCTTTTCTCCGGGAGAAATTCTCGTCAGTCTTATGCGCCAGTACACACCGATGCCCGGCATGCCCGCACCGTTTGACAAACGTGTAAATGAAAGTGAATACGAAGCTGTTTTAAGCTGGATGTATCTTAACGGTCTGCAAGGTTTTACACAAGCGGCAGACTCTGCAGACGCGTCTTTTATTCCGGATTTTTAATGCATTTCCCTTTTGCATATCTGCGGTACAGGCCTCATAGGATAGACCACAACATTTGGAAGGGGTCTTTCCTATGAAGCGGATTGGAATACTGATAATCGCTCTGTCTCTGCTGATAAGCATTCTTTCTTTCCCAGCCGGCGCTGTCGATCTGAATATTCCTGCCAAAAGTGCGCTTTTGATGGATGTGGAGACAGGCACTGTTCTCTATGAATCCAACGCCCACGAACCTTTATCACCTGCCAGTGTTACAAAAGTAATGACGATGCTTCTGATCATGGAGGCAATCGATTCCGGGCGCATCAACTGGAACGATACTGTTACCGCATCGGAAGATGCTGCGGCAAAAGGCGGCAGTCAGGTCTATTTGAAAGCAGGCGAAATGATGCCTGTTACGGACATGGTCAAATCAATTGCCGTATCCTCAGCCAATGACTGCGCCTGCGCAATGGCCGAGCATATTGCCGGCAGCGAGGCGAGTTTTGTGCAAATGATGAATGAACGCGCAAAGCAGTTAGGCATGAAGGACACGACCTTTGTGAACTGTACCGGTCTTGACGACGCGCAGGAAGCTGTCAATCATAAAACCTCAGCCTATGACATCGCACTGATGTCCCGCGAGCTTCTCAAAAACCATCCGGACATTAAGAAATATACGACTATCTGGATGGACACCATCCGGAACGGAACCTTTGGTCTTTCCAACACCAATAAATTGGTGCGCTTTTATTCAGGCGCAACCGGTCTGAAAACCGGCTTTACCTCCACCGCAGGATATTGTCTTTCCGCCTCTGCTGAGCGCGACGGAATGGAACTGATTGCCGTTGTAATGGGCTGTGAAAGCTCAAAGAACCGCTTTACTGCCTGCAAAAGCCTGCTCGATTACGGTTTTTCCAACTTTTCACTGATCAGACCGCAAATTTCTGATAATATGCTCGTTCCCGTAAAATTAGGCGCGACAGACTTTGTTCGTGCTGTTACAAACGGTGAAAACTCTATGCTGATCGATAAATCACAAAAAAGCTCCGTTACTACGGAAATCTCTCTTGATGAGCAGGTCAGCGCTCCTGTCAGCAAAGGACAGCGTTTAGGAACACTGACGGTTAAGGCGGGCGAGCAGATCCTCTCACAAATTCCGCTTGTAGCCGATGCGGCTGTTGCGCGCCTTACTTGGGGACAAATGTTTCTGCGTGTGTTAAGGTGTATGGCGATGGCAGGACCTTCTGCATAAAAAGGCTGATGCCCGGAGAAACCTCCGGGCATCCTTTTATTTCATTCTTTTTTCAAGTGTTGCAGAAGAAAGTGCCGATTCATATACGCGCGTCAGTCCGTACTCTGCCGTAACAACAAAGCTCTTTGGAAGATCGTCGCAGGGAACAATCAATCCGTCTTTCTGCGCCCTGTTCAGAAACGTTCTGGTTCGTTTGGATGTTGTGGTATTATCCATATCAAAGATCCCGATCACCGAACTTGTGCGCACTGCCATATCGTTTCCAATCGACAAATACATCTTATTCCTCCCGGAATTTCTTCCACTCGGCAACCGCAAGCGCGTCGCAGCGATTATTCATCGGATTGTCAGCATGTCCTTTTACCCAATGATAATGCAACGTATGCTGCTGCACCAGAAGCAGAAGCGTTTCCCATAAGTCGGGGTTCAAAGCAGGTTTTTTGTCCGCTTTTCGCCAACCCTTTTCTCTCCAACTCTGCGCCCAGCCTTTTTCCAGCGCGTCAATAACATACTTGCTGTCGGAATAAAGCTCCACAACACATGTCTCCTTAAGTGCCTGAAGCCCGCGAATAACGGCCGTTAATTCCATACGGTTGTTCGTGGTGTTTGCCTCCCCGCCGGACAGCTCCTTCTGCTGGCCGTTATACTCTAAAATCGCACCCCAGCCACCCGGACCGGGATTTCCGGAGCATGCACCATCGGTATAAAGCGTTACGGTCTTCACGCCTGCATCTCCTCTTCGGGCTCCGCCTCGACGCGCTCGATCGAAACAAGCTTATTGCCCTCTTCAATGCGCATAATGATGACACCCTGCACATCGCGCTTATACACATTGATTCCCGATGCGGGCACGCGAATGATGACACCGCCGTTTTCAATCAGCATAACATCATCTGTCTCGCTGACAACACGGCAGCCCGCGACCTTACCGGTCTTCGGAGTAATGTTATAGTTTTTCAAGCCCTTACCGCCCCGGCTCTGTGCCGCCTTCTCGCCATTCGGACCGGTACGCAAATATTCAGCCAGCTCTGTACGCTTTCCGTAACCGTTCTCAGTTACCGTCAGCAGTGTTTTTCCTTCTTCTGCCTTTTCGGCACCGATCACATGGTCGTCTCCGGTTAACATAATTCCGCGCACGCCTGCTGCATCTCTGCCCATCGGACGAACATCCTGCTCATTAAAGCAAATGGCCATACCATTACAGGTTGCAAGAACAATATTATCGTTTCCGTTTGTACGGATAACATTGATCAGCTGATCGCCTTCATCAAGGGTAATAGCGCGGATGCCTGTCTTTCGTCTTGTTGCAAGCGCAATAAACGGAATCCTCTTAACCGTACCCTTTCTCGTAACCATCACAAGATATTCATCCTCATGGAATTCTCTTGTAACGACCATTGCCGTAACGGTCTCGCCCTGCTCAAGCGGAAGCACATTAACCATTGCCGTTCCGCGCGCGGTTCTTCCGGCCTCGGGTATCTGATAACCCTTGCGGTGATGAACGCGTCCGCAGTCGGTAAAGAACAAAATATGATCATGTGTAGATGCAACATTTAAGCTCTTAACAAAATCTTCCTCTTTAAGATTTTGTGCATTGACGCCACGACCGCCCCGACTCTGCGTGCGATAAATATCTACCGGCATACGCTTGACATAGCCCTGATTTGAAATCGTGAAGGCGCAGGTTTCTTCTTCGATCAAATCTTCTATATCGATCTCATCTTCAATCTCTTGAATTTCTGTCTTACGATCATCGCCAAACTTATCGCGGATCGCAATAAGTTCTTCACGAAGCACCGCCTGCAGCTGTGTAGGATCAGAAAGAAGTACATTATAATAGCGGATCTTCTCCTGCAACTCATCAAATTCTGCCTGCAGCTTTTCGCGATCAAGTCCCTGCAGCGCCTTCAGGCGCATTTCAAGGATCGCCTGTGCCTGAACATCATCCAGACCGAAGCGCTCGCACAGACGTTCTTTCGCATCGTCATATGCAGAGCGGATAATACGAATGACCTCATCAATATTATCCTGCGCAATCAGAAGACCCTCCAACAAATGGGCGCGCTCCATTGCCTTTTTCAGATCATACTGTGTTCTGCGCGTCAGCACATCCATTTGGAAAGACAGATACTCATCGATGATCTGACGCAGCGACAGGATTCTCGGCTGCTTCTGATCATCCACCAGCGCAAGCATAATAATACCAAAGCTGCTCTGCAGTTCTGTCTGTTTAAATAAAGTATTCAACACGACCTGCGGATTTGCGTCCTTCTTCAATTCAATGACGATACGCATACCGTTGCGGTCGGTCTCATCACGAAGATCGCTGATTCCTTCCAGCCGCTTATCCTTGACCTGCTCTGCGATCTTTTTGATCAGCTGCCGCTTATTGACCTGATAGGGAAGCTCTGTAACGATAATGCGCGTACGATCTTTGTTAAATTCTTCAAATTCCGTGCGGGCGCGCACAACAACTTTTCCGCGACCGGTAGCGTATGCTGCGCGAATTCCGCTGCGACCCATGATAATACCGCCAGTCGGAAAATCCGGACCGGTAACATGCTCCATCAGATCTGCCATCGATGCTTCCGGATCGTCCAGAACACAAACACATGCATTGATAACTTCTGTCAGATTATGCGGCGGAATATTGGTCGCCATACCGACTGCAATACCAGACGAGCCGTTTACAAGCAGATTTGGGAAACGGCTGGGCAGAACACGAGGTTCTTTTCTGGACTCATCGAAGTTTGGATCCCAGTTTACAGTTTCCTTATCAATATCGCGAAGCATTTCGTTGGAAAGCTTGGACAGTCTTGCCTCTGTATAACGGTAAGCCGCTGCTGGGTCTCCGTCAACAGAACCGAAGTTTCCGTGTCCATCCACAAGCATATAGCGCATAGAGAAGTTCTGTGCAAGACGCACCATTGCATCATAGACAGAGCTGTCGCCATGCGGATGATATTTACCAAGCACATCACCGACGCAGGTGGCAGATTTTTTAAACGGTTTATCAGATGTCAGTCCGCTTTCGTACATTGTATACAGGATGCGGCGGTGAACCGGCTTCAAGCCATCACGCACATCCGGTAAAGCGCGTCCTACGATGACGCTCATGGCGTATTCGATATAAGATTTTTCCATCTCGTCAACCAGATTGGATTGCGAGATTGCCTGATCGGGGAATCGAATATCCTCAGGCTTATAGCTTCGGTTGTGAGTTGCCATTTTTGCGCCACCTCCTTAAATATCAATATTAACTGCGTAACGCGCATTCTTTTCGATCCACTCTTTACGCGGCTCGACCTGCTCGCCCATAAGGACCGTAAAGATTTCATCTGCACGGCGGGCATCATCTAACGTGATCCTGCGCAGTGTGCGTTTTTCAGGATCCATCGTCGTCTCCCAAAGCTCGTGCGGATCCATTTCGCCAAGACCCTTAAAGCGGGAGATTTCAACCTTGGCATTATTCTCTCCGCGCATCTGTGCGGAAACAAGATCGCGTTCTTCATCTGAATAAGCAACACGCTCCGTTTTTCCTCTTTTAATTTTATATAGAGGCGGAACAGCTGAATATACATAGCCGTTTTCAATCAAAGGCCGCATATAACGGAAGAAGAAAGTAAGAAGCAGTGTACGGATATGCGCACCGTCAACGTCTGCATCCGACATAATAACGACTTTATGATAACGCAGTTTTTCAACATCAAATTCTTCTCCAATACCGGCGCCTAATGCCACGATCAGAGGATACAGCTTATCATTTCCGTAGATTTTATCGGCACGCGCTTTTTCGACGTTAAGCATCTTGCCCCACATAGCGAGAATCGCCTGGAAACGCGAATCTCTGCCTTGAATGGCAGAACCGGCTGCAGAATCACCCTCAACGATGTAAATTTCACACAGACTGGGATCGCGTTCGTTACAGTCCTGCAGTTTATCGGGCATCTGTCCGGATTCAAGACCGGTTTTTCTGCGCACCGACTCACGGGCCTTGCGTGCCGCTTCTCTTGCGCGGTTTGCCATCATGGCCTTTTCTAAAATGATCTTGGCTGTCGCAGGATGCTCTTCAAAATATGTTGCAAGCTGATCATTTACGATCTGATCCACCAGTGTGCGGATATAGGCATTGCCGAGCTTTGCCTTCGTCTGACCCTCAAATTGCGCGTCGGTCAGTTTTACAGAGATGATTGCAGTAATACCTTCACGGCAATCCTCACCGGTAACTTTATCATCACCTTTGATAATTCCGTTTTTTACACCGTAATTATTCAGCACTCTTGTCAGCGCCGTTTTAAATCCGGTTTCATGCATTCCGCCTTCCGGCGTACGGACATCGTTGGCAAACGATTGGATCAATTCGTTATATCCGTCATTATACTGAATAGCAATTTCAGCAGAAGCATCGCCCTTATTTCCGGACATATAAATTACGTCCTCATGGATCACCGTTTTATGACGGTTGGTCCATGTGGCAAATTCGCGGATGCCGCCTTCATAGCACATTGTCTCAGAAACAGGCTCTTCCTGACGCGCATCCGTAATTGTGATGGAAAGACCGGCATTTAAGAAGGCTTCCTCACGCATGCGCTCGTGCAGAATATCATAGCTATAAACGACATCATCAAACATTTCCGGATCCGGCTGGAATGTTACTTCTGTACCGGTGCGATCAGTATTACCAACGATCGTCATTTCCTGCGTAATATGACCCCGGGCAAACTTCATCTCATAAATATTTCCGTTTTTATATACACGGGCAGTCAGCTGCTCGGACAGAGCATTTACGACAGATGCGCCAACACCGTGCAGACCGCCGGAAACTTTATATCCGCCGCCGCCAAATTTTCCGCCTGCATGAAGCACTGTAAAAACAACTTCCAGTGCAGGTTTTCCTGTTTGTTGCTGCCGATCAACAGGAATACCACGACCGTCATCAATAACAGTAATAGAATTTCCTGGATTGATGGTAACCTGTATATGCTTACAATATCCGGCAAGTGCTTCATCTATGGAGTTATCCACAATTTCATAAACCAGATGGTGTAGACCCGAAGAGGAAGTCGAGCCGATATACATACCGGGTCTTTTTCTTACCGCTTCCAGTCCTTCCAGAACTTGAATTTGTTCCGCTCCATATTCCTGTGTTACTTTGCTTTCGTCAGACATATTGTCCTCCTTAAATCTCTTCACCGTTTCTTATCTGTATTGTTTTTCCAATTTTCGTAAATCTGCCGGGTTCACAACAGGTAATAAATACTTGTCCTTTATCAATCTGATTAAGTACAAAATCCTGCCGTCCGGGATCAAGCTCCGATAAAACATCATCAAGCAGAAGAACCGGAATTTCTCCGCTTTCTCTTCCCATCAGCTCTCTTTGTGCCAATTTCAGACTGATCGCGGCCGTTCTGACCTGACCTTGCGAACCAAATGCCTTCAACGACATACCGGAAAGAGAAACATCAAAATCATCTTTATGCGGTCCAACAAGACACTGCGTACTTTCCAGCTCTGCCCTTGCATGAGACTCTATGCCTTGACGAAGCAGATCTGTTAAAACAGGAATCGCTGCAAAGGGATCGTCTATTGACGATACAGTTTTATACTGTAAGAAAAATTCTTCTTTTCCACCGGAAAAATGATTGTAGTACTGACTTGCTTCTTTTTTCAGTCCGTCAAAAAATCTTGCCCGATACGAAATAATGATGGCACCAACCTGACATAAACGCTCATTATATTCCGGCAGAATTTGCAAAAGCGCAGGATTTTCATATCTGTCTTTTAAAATTCTGCTTTTTTGCTCTAATATTTTTCCGTATTCTGTCAGAGCCGCCTCATAATTCGGACGCAGCTGACAGAGCGCCTGATCTGCAAAGCGCCGTCTTAACGAAGCACCCGTTTTCAGTACCATCAGGTCCTCCGGACAAAACAAAACCGTTTGTAAAACGCCGGCAATTTCTGCGGATGTTTTCTTTTTAATTTTGTTATGATACAGCTGCTTTGGCCTTATCGCAGAAAACAGAATCCAGCGAAGCTGCTGCTGTCTTTGCTGCGACCGGACAGTTCCTTCTATTTCCGCAAATTCTTCTCCAATCTTCACAAGCTCTGCACTTTTTTGCGTGCGAAAGCTTTTTCCTGAACCAATATAACCAATTGCTTCAAGAAGATTTGTTTTTCCCTGTGCATTATCGCCTATAATAAGGTTTACACCGGGATCAAAAGAAAACTGTTCATTTTTGTAATTCCGAAAATTTTGAAGTGATAAATTATGAATGTTCATGATTACAAACTATATAATTATAATTCATGTAGCTGATCGTATCACCGGGATAGAGTTTCTTACCACGCATTGTACAAATCTGCTCATTTACAAAAACATTGCCGCTTTGAATTTCGCTTTTTGCCATTCCACCGGACTCTACCGCATTAGCAAATTTCAGCGCAGATTCTAATTTAATAAATTCCGTTTCAATTATAATCGGAATAACTTCCTGCATTCGTTTTTTCTTTACCGTTACTTTCATACTGCTCCTTAATTGGTCTTGATTCTTACCGGCAGGACCATATAAGAATAGTCATATTTTTCGTCGACCGGTGTCAAAACAATGGGGCTTAAACCGTTTGTAAGTTCAATAACAACTTCCTCTGCAGGAATTGTACGAAGCGCATCCAAAAGATAACGGTTATTAAATCCAATTTCCAGATCCTTACCGTCGCCTGCAATACTGCACTGATCTTCTGCAGCACCGATCGTTGTGTTTGTCCGCAGATTCAGTACCTGATTGGAAAATACACAACGAACAGGACTTTTATATTTTTCTGAAACGATCAGTCCAACACGATCAATCGAAGCTGCAAGCTCTGCAACATTGGCAACAAGTTTTATCGGACAATTCGTTGGAACTACTTTTCTCCAATCAAGGAAATCTCCTTCGAGTAAACGGCAGGTAAGTGTTGCATCTCCCAGCTGGAAAAGAATATGCTTTGCACCCAATACAAAAAAAGCATCCTCTTGTGAATCTGTTACGATCTTTTCTACTTCCTTAAGTCCTTGTGAAGGAACTACAAAAGAAATATTCATACCGATTTCTTCATCCGTATGATAAGTACGGCGCGCTAAGCGGAAACCGTCTACTGCAATTGCTGAAACAGTATCTTTCTCAACTTCAAATTTTACACCGGTGTGAATAGGGCGTCCCTGGTTTTCGGAAACAGCAAAAATCGTTCCGGAAATCAGATCTTTTAATACATTTTGCGGAATTCTGATACTGCGGCCGGAGCCGACATCCGGCAGCACCGGATAATCATCAGCAGATTCAGCAGAAATTGTAAAAGAAGCATAACCAGCCCGGATAGACACTTTATAATTCTCATCCACAACGATCACAACAGGTCCTTCCGGAAGCTTCCGGACAATATCACCAAACAATTTTGCCGGAAGAATACATTTTCCCGGTGTTGTAATTTCAGCATCAAGCCGGTATGTAATCGCTGTTTCCATATTGTAACCGGTCAGACAAAGTCCGTCATTTGCAGTACATAAAATACCTTCTATAGCAGACAGAGCGCTTTTTTGCGCAACTGTTCGGGAGGTAATATTAAGACCATTCATTAAAATACTTTTTTCACAGGTAAAACGCATAATGTTAACCTCACTTTTGAAAAATAATAAATATATTATTATGTGGAAAGAATTTTTGTAGTATTAGTAGTTGTAGAAAAAATTTATGTGGAAAAGTGGAAAAAAAGCAGATATCACAATGTGTTTTTATCCACAGAAAGAAGTTGAAAAAGAAGAAGTTTTCAACAGGGAAAGGAAAAAAGATAAAAGAAAGAAAAATCCACAAAAATTTTATCCACAATCCACAGAAGCTGTTGAAAAATCAGAGGCAGGAATTAATATTGGCAGTAATATCGCGGATATTATTCTGCAGGGTTGTGTTACCGCCCTTTAAGCTGACCTCGACCTTACGAATCGCATAAAGAATCGTTGAGTGGTCTCTTGCAAATTCTTTGCCGATATCCGGAAGAGAAAGATTCGTTAACTTACGAATCAGATAAATTGCAATTTGGCGTGCTTCCGTTGTGCCTTTATTTTTTAGTGTTCCGCGAAGCACAGACTCATCGATCGAGTAGAATTTACATACCTGACTGATAATAAGGCTTGGTGTTGGCAGTGCATTTCCTTCACTTTTAAACATATCATCAATTGCACGGGATACATTGGGTAAGTCAAGGACCATTCCGTTCAGGTCAACATATGCACGGATTTTTTTTACGGTTCCTTCTATTTGTCGGACGTTATTTGTTACGTTATTGGCAATATAATTGCAAATATCATCGCTGAGCTCCAGGCCAAGAGAAGTTGCCTTTGTCTTAATGATTGCCATTCTTGTTTCATAATCGGGAGAAGCAATGCTTGCAATCAGACCCCATTCAAAGCGGGTGCGAAGACGGTCCTCTAAGGTAAGAAGATCACCGGGCTTTCTGTCGGAGGTCATAACGATCTGCTTGTGATTTTCGTATAGAGTGTTAAAGGTATGGAAAAATTCTTCCTGTGTTGTCTCTTTTCCGGCGATGAACTGAATATCATCAATCAGGAAAAGATCTGCTTCGCGGTATTTATTGCGAAATTCGATGTTTTTACCGCTCTGGATTGCTGCAATCAATTCGTTTGTAAATTGATCACCTTTGATATAAACAATATTTGCTTCGGGATTTGATTGACGAATGTTATTGGCAATTGCATACAAAAGGTGTGTCTTTCCCACGCCCGGAGGCCCATAGATAAACAGGGGATTATAGACCTGTCCGGGATTGTTTGTTACGGCAAGCGCCGCGCCGTGAGCAAACTGATTGGAAGGACCGACAACAAAGCTGTCAAATGTAAACTGTGTATTAAAGTCCATCGTAGAAGATTTTTTACCCTTTGATTGATAGGCAGAAAGATCTTCGTCGTTGAAGATAACAAGCTTCGCATCGGAATTAAAAATTTCTTTCAGAGCGTCATGAATATAATCTGTGCAGCGCCTGCGAATGATATCGCGGCGGAAATCAGAAGCAGAATATAAAATAAGCTGATCCTCATTAAATTCAATGACCTCCGCATCGTCAAACCATGCGGAAACAGTAACGGGACTGAGGCGTTCTTCCAAGTAGTTGATGACCTTGGCCCAGACATAGGCGGTTGCGTACATAGGCGGGGTCTCCTTTCTCTTATTAGGCCCGAAAAACATGAAAAAAAGGGAAAAAAGGACCATATTTTCTCACCGTAAATTTTATCATATTTTCCCTGAAAATACAAGAGATTTTTGGGGTTATACAATATAATAAAAGAAATAAAAAAATCCCACGAGGAAAAACCTCGTGGGAAAGAAAATTTACAGGAAAATCAGACGAGCGCGGCGGTAATGATTGCCATTTTATAGACTTCATCTGCATTGCAGCCGCGAGACAGATCGTTAATCGGCGCGGCAAGGCCCTGCAGGATCGGGCCGTATGCTTCATAGCCGCCCAAACGCTGAGCAATCTTATAGCCAATGTTGCCGGCTTCAATGCAGGGGAAGATAAAGGTGTTTGCATAGCCTGCAACAGAAGAGCCGGGGAACTTAAGCTGACCGACTTCGGGAGCAACGGCGGCATCAAACTGCATCTCTCCGTCAATTGCGAGGGTGGGATCCATTTCCTTGGCAACCTGCGTTGCATCGTGGCTTAATTTCACAGTGCCGCCTTTGCCGGAGCCGTTGGTGGAGAAGCTGAGCATAGCGACCTTTGGGTCGATACCAAAGACCTTGGCGGTCTTTGCAGTTTCAATCGCAACCTCAGCAAGCTTTCTTGCGGCAGATACTGTTACGTTACCGTCCTTATCGACACTGTCTTCATAGCTTAAGTTGATAGCGCAGTCGCCCATTGCGATTTTCTCCTCGCCGCGAACCAAAATGAAGCAGGAGGAAACGAGGTTTGCGCCCTTTTTCGTTTTGACAAGCTGCAGTGCGGGACGAACGGTATCAGCGGTAGAATAGGTAGCACCGCCCAGCAGGGAGTCTGCATAACCCATTTTTACGAGCATCGTGCCGAAATAGTTGCCCTTGGACAGTGCCGCACGGCATTCCTCTGCGCTCATTTTGCCCTTGCGGAGCGAAACCATTGTCTCGACCATTTCGTCCATGCCTGTATATGTAGCAGGATTAAGAATTTCAATGCCGTCGATATTATAGCCGCCCTTTGCAGCATTTTCGCGAACAGTTGCTTCGTTGCCGATCAGGATCGGGGTCAGAAAACCGCCTTCTGCCAGGCGTGCTGCCGCCTCTAAAATACGGGCATCGTGTCCTTCGGTAAAGACGATCTTACGGGGGTTTGCTCTTAATGTTTCGATCATTGCGTTAAACACGGTAATATTCCTCCAAATCACGGGTAAATACCCAAAAATTTACACTCCGATTATACATCATAATTCCGCAGGGCGCAACCTTTTTTCGTCCGTTGGACAGTAATTTCGTAGTAATTATTTGACCGTAAAAACAAATCCTCTATACACATTACGGTATCAATTAAACATATTACATGGAAATAAGTTTAAAAATTGCTTGTTTTTGCAGAAAATTCATAACATTTTAGTTAAAAATATGAGAAAAGTGTATGTTTAGCAGTTGACGGACATATATGCTTTTGATATACTGTAATTAACGTATAATAAAGGAGGGTGCTTATGAATTGGGATGCAGTAATGTGGCTATGCCTGATAATTGTTTTTCTCTGGCTGGAATCTTCCACTGTTTTGATGGTTTCGCTTTGGTTTGCCGTTGGTGCGTTTGCGGCGCTTGTGGCGAGTCTTTTTGGCGCGCAGCTATGGATACAGACACTTTTGTTTGTCGCCGTTTCTGCTGTTTTGCTGGCGCTTTTGCGGCGTGTGTTCAAGGCGTATATTCAGCCAAAGATCGTGAAGACAAACTTGGATTCTGTCATTGATTCGACAGGATATGTAACGGCAAGAATCGATAATCCGGCCGGGTGCGGTCAGGTAAAACTCGGTGCAATGGAATGGACTGCAAGAAGCACATCCGGCGATCCTATTGCGGAAGGAACGCTTGTAAAGGTCGACAGGATCGAAGGCGTAAAGCTGTTTGTTACTCCGGCAGAAGTGCCGAGTAAAGTATAAAAAAGCAGGAGGTAAATATATGGGTTGGTTTTTATTGATTGTGGTAATGATCGTTTTTGTGATCATTATCTCGAACATTGCGATCGTTCAGCAGTCGCGTGCGTATGTTATTGAGCGGCTGGGCGCGTTTCAGTCTGTCTGGGGAGTGGGCCTGCATTTTAAACTTCCGTTTATCGACAGAATTGCCCGTCGTGTTTCGCTCAAGGAGCAGGTTCTTGATTATCCGCCGCAGCCGGTTATTACAAAAGACAATGTTACGATGCAGATTGATACCGTTGTATATTTTCAGATCACTGATCCAAAGCTGTATACTTATGGCGTGGAGCAGCCGATGGCTGCGATGGAGACACTGACGGCAACGACACTGAGAAACATTATCGGCGATCTGGAGCTGGATCAGACACTGACCTCCCGCGACGTTGTTAATACAAAAATGCGCGCGATCCTCGATGAGGCAACAGATCCCTGGGGTATAAAGGTCAACCGTGTGGAGCTGAAGAATATCCTGCCTCCGGCAGATATCCAAAGTTCAATGGAAAAGCAGATGAAGGCTGAACGCGATCGCCGTCAGGCGATTCTGCAGGCAGAGGGCCAGAAAAAGTCGGTGATTTTGATCGCGGAGGGTGAACGCGAGTCCGCGATCCTGCGTGCAGATGCGGAAAAGCAGGCTGCGATCCTGCGCGCAGAGGCAGAGAAGCAGGCGGCAATTTTGAGGGCTGACGGTGAAGCACAGGCAATTTTGGCTGTTCAGAAGGCAATGGCAGATTCTCTCGAGATGCTCAATGAAAAGGCGCCGAATGAGCAGGTCATTAAGCTTAAGGCAATTGAGGCGATGGAAAAGGTTGCCGACGGAAAAGCCACGAAGCTTATTATTCCTTCCGAGATGCAGGGTCTTGTGGGCCTGGCCGGTGCGCTGGCAGAGAGTGTGAAGGAAAACTAAAGTGAAGAAAGAAGAAAAACGTTTTATAAAAACGTATGCACAGGGAGGGTTTTCAACGGCTATGCAGATCTGGGTTGACCGCAAAACGGGCGTGAATTATTTGTATAGCCAAAGCGGGTATGCAGGCGGATTGACGGTGCTGCTTGACCGCGAAGGAAAACCGGTGATCACCCCTGTCCCTAATCAATACGAGGAATAAAAATGCGCCTCCTGCTTTTGCAGGAGGCGCGAAATTTTATAGGATTGCAGCCGGGGATATGCCGGCTTCTTTTTTTGTTGTAAAACGCCTTATTTTTCTTCTTCAGGAACAAGATCCAGCGTAATGGATTTTACACCGGGATGAAGCTGCGTATATTTTACGCCAGCAGCATCGAGCATCCGCTTGGAGGCAAGTGTGGAGGGTGTTGTTGCATACTTGTCAGATAAGTAGATAACCTCCCGGATACCGCTCTGGATAATGGCCTTTGCGCATTCGTTGCAGGGGAACAGCGCAACATAGATCCGGCTGCCCCGGAGATCTCTGCCGCTGGCGTTGAGGATCGCGTTGAGCTCTGCGTGCACGACATAGGGATACTTGGTGTCTGCGCCGTCGCGGTTCCAGGGGAACTCCTCGTCAGAGCAGCCTGTCGGCATGCCGTTATAGCCGGTGGAAATAATAATGTTGTCGGTAGAGACGATACAGGCGCCTACCTGCGTGCTGGGGTCCTTGCTGCGCCGTGCGGCCAACTTGGCAATGCCCATAAAGTATTCATCCCAACTGATGTAATCCGTGCGTTTCATAAAATTGCCTCCTTGTATATTTGGGGGTAATATCAATCAAAAAAGTCTTTTAAGGTCTCAAAAAACTTTTTCCGCTTGGGGTTTGATTTTCCATCGAGGGAGTCGTCGAGCTTACGCAGAAGCTCTTTTTGCTCTTTTGTCAGCTTTGTCGGCGTTTCTACAACAACGAAGAAGCGCTGATTGCCGCGACGGCGGGGATTTCCAATCTGTGGAATACCCTTACCGATCAGAAGGAATTCTTTTCCTGTCTGCGTGCCCTCAGGCAGGGTAAAGGCGGTTTTTCCGTCAAGTGTGGGCACTTCGATCTCTGCGCCCAACGCTGCTTGCGCAAACGTAATGGGGACTTCGCACAAAACGTCCATGCCGTCGCGCTCAAAAATGGGGTGGCGCTTAATGTAAATGTCTACCAGAAGGTCGCCGCTTGGACCACCGTTCGCGCCGACACAGCCTTCGCCGCGCACGCGTACGCTCTGTCCGGCATCTACACCGGCCGGAACTTTTACCTTGACTTTCTGGGTTCTGCGTACTTTTCCCTTGCCGCGACAGGTGTTACAGGGATTTTTAATGATCTTTCCACGTCCACTGCACATGGGACAAGTCGTTGTTGACTGCATTGTCATACCTAAGAAATTCTGTGTGGTACGCACTTGACCGGAACCGCGACATTGTGAGCAGGTTTCGGTCGCGCCGTCTGCGGAACCGGAGCCGTTGCAGGCAGAGCAGTTTTCAATGCGCTGCGCAGAGACCTCTTTTTCTGTGCCGAAGGCGGCTTCTTCGAAGGTCAGGTCCAGTCTCGCACCGACGTTCTCACCCCGGCGGGGCGCGTTCTGCGCACTTTGACGACGGCCGGCGCCGCCACTAAAAATATCTCCAAAGATATCGCCAAAATCTCCGAATCCTCCAAACCCGCCGAAGCCGCCAGGGCCGCCGGTGCCGCTGCCGTAGTTCGGATCAACGCCGGCAAAGCCGAATTGATCGTAACGGGAGCGCTTTTCGTCGTCAGATAAGACTTCGTAGGCTTCGCCGAGCTCTTTGAATTTTTCTTCTGCGGTTTTATCGCCCGGATTTCTGTCGGGGTGATATTTCATCGCGCTTTTTCGATAGGCTTTTTTTATTTCATCGGTGCTGGCAGTTTTGGGAACGCCCAGCACCTCATAATAATCTCGCTTGTTTTCAGCCATGTTTGGTTACCTCGCAATACGCCCAAAAGGGGCGGCTTGCGGCCGTCCCTTTTGGATTAAAGGATCAATCTACGGTTTCGTAGTCAGCATCGACAACACCGTCATTTGCACTCTGGTCGTTGCCTTGCGGATTTGCCTGCTGGTACAGTTTTTCAGAGACGGCATAGAATGCCTTCTGCAGCTCATCGGAAGCTGCCTTAATGGCTTCCAGATCGGAACCCTTGTTGGCTTCCTTCAGCTTTTCAACAGCAGCTTCGATGGAGGACTTCTCTTCTGCGGAGATCTTATCGCCCAGGTCGGCTAGTGTCTTTTCGGTCTGATAAATGAGGTGTTCTGCGTTATTGTGCGTGTCAACTTCTTCCTTACGCGCCTTATCTTCGGCTGCGTACTGTTCTGCCTCGCGGATAGCCTTGTCAATATCTTCCTGGCTGAGGTTTGTAGAAGCGGTAATGGAGATCTGCTGCTCCTTGCCGGTTCCCAGATCCTTTGCAGAGACCTTTACGATGCCGTTTGCGTCGATATCGAAGGTAACCTCGATCTGCGGCACGCCACGCGGTGCCGGAGCGATTCCGCTCAGCTGGAAGTTGCCAAGCGTCTTGTTGTAAGCAGCCATCTCGCGCTCACCCTGCAGAACGTGAACTTCAACAGAGGTCTGGCCGTCTGCGGCGGTGGAGAAGATCTGGCTCTTTCTGGTGGGGATGGTGGTGTTGCGGTCGATCAGACGGGTAAATACGCCGCCCATCGCTTCAATACCCAGGGACAGAGGTGTAACGTCAAGCAGGACAACGTCCTTTACATCGCCGGTAAGAACACCGCCCTGGATAGCAGCGCCGACAGCAACACATTCATCGGGGTTAATGCCCTTAAAGCCCTCAGTGCCGGTAATGTTCTTAACGGCAGCCTGAACGGCAGGGATACGGGTAGAACCGCCAACCAACAGGACCTTGTGCAGATCGCTGGGCTTAAGGCCGGCATCGTTCATTGCCTGACGGACAGGCTTCATGGTGCGCTCGACAAGATCGGCTGTGAGCTCATCGAACTTTGCGCGGGTCAGTGTTACATCGAGGTGCTTCGGGCCGGTCGCATCTGCGGTAATATAAGGCAGGTTGATCGCGGTGGAGGTCATGCCGGAGAGCTCGATCTTTGCTTTCTCGGCAGCTTCCTTCAAACGCTGCATAGCGACCTTATCGTTCTGAAGGTTGATACCCTCGGCTTTTTTGAATTCAGCGACCAGGTAATCCATGATTCTCTGGTCGAAGTCATCACCGCCCAGACGGGTGTCGCCGGCAGTTGCAAGAACTTCCACGATACCGTCGCCGATCTCCAGAATGGAGACGTCGAACGTACCGCCGCCAAGGTCATAGACCATGATCTTCTGCTCGTTTTCTTTGTCGAGGCCGTAAGCCAAAGCGGCTGCGGTGGGCTCGTTGATAATGCGCTTTACTTCAAGACCTGCGATCTTGCCTGCGTCCTTTGTTGCCTGACGCTGTGCGTCAGAGAAATATGCCGGAACAGTGATAACAGCTTCAGTAACGCTCTGGCCAAGATATGCTTCAGCGTCGGCCTTCAGCTTCTGCAGGACCATAGCGCTGATTTCCTGCGGCGTATAACCCTTGTCGTCGATCGTTACCTTATAGTTTTCGCCCATGTGGCGCTTGATGGAAGCAATCGTGCGGTCTGCGTTTGTAACTGCCTGACGCTTTGCTACCTGACCGACCATGCGTTCACCGGTTTTGGAGAACGCAACGACAGAAGGGGTTGTACGCGCGCCTTCTGCATTAGCAATAACGACAGGTTCGCCGCCTTCTAATACAGCGACGCAAGAGTTGGTTGTACCTAAGTCAATACCGATAATTTTACCCATAATAAATTTCCTCCTATATGGTTGAAAAATTGTATACGATTTTAGTTGGCCACCTGGACCATAGCAAACCGGACGATCTTATCGCCCAGCTTAAAGCCTTTTTGGAATACCTGCGTAATGGTGTTTTCTGCGACACCCTCTTCTTCAGTGTGCATGATCGCATTATGAATGTTCGGATCGAAAACATCACCTGTGTTGCCGAAGATCTCTACGCCCATACCGGTAAAAATGCTGATCAGCTGATTCATGGTGATCTCAACACCTTTTTTATAGGCGGTGTCCTGTGTTTCCTGGTTGAGCGCCCGCTCCAAATTGTCATATACGGGCAGTAATTTCTCAATGGCATCGGCTTTTCCGTTGCCGTAGGACTGCTCCTTTTCGCGAAGAGTCCGTTTGCGGAAGTTGTCGTAATCGGCAGCAAGCCGTAAATAGCTGTCATGCTCTGCGTTATATTTTTCTTCCCAGGGATCTGCCGCAGCTTCCTGCACAGCTTCCTGTGCAGCAGATTCTTCGACAGGAGAAGCTTCCGTTTCGGGAAGGTCTTCCTTTTTTTCTTCTTTATCCTTTTTTGCCATGTTTATTCCTCCTTATGGACGTCGCTGTCCACCGCTGCTTCCGGAAGACGGATCTGTTCGGGTTTTGTAAACATCTTGGAAAGACTTTCAGCAAAATAGCTCAGTCTTGCGGTAACCTTGGCATAATCCATACGCGTAGGACCTACCACGCCGATCATACCCTGCATTCCGTCTCCAATATCAAATTTTGTCATAACCACAGAGGTGTCTTTGAGTTCCTGCGCGATATTTTCCGGACCAACCAGAACTTTTGTGCCGTTGGCGTTTTGCATAACGGCAGGTAGGTTTGCAAGGGAGTCTGCATCTAAAGAGGTCAGAATGCGCTGCGCCTTGTCGATATCGCGGTATTCCGGTTGCCCCAGCAGACGCATTTGTCCTGCCACAGCCATGTTGGCGCCGGATTGGCGGCGGAGCGTTTCTGTGGTAAATTCCAAAATGACAGGCACAAGGCAGGCGGCGTTGCCTGCAGAGCGCATTACGCGGTCCATCAGAGCCTGCGTAAAGTCTTCTGCGGCAAGGTCGGTGATGGTGGCGTTGAGCACAGCAGATAAAACGGAAAGCTCTGTTTCGTCAAGCGTAACGGGCAGCTTGATGAGCTTGTTGACCACCTCTTCGTTGGAGAGCATGACGATCAGTATAAAATTGCCGTCTCCCGCACGAATCAGATCAAACCGGCGTACGGTCGTATCTCCCTGACGGGAGGCTACAGAAATGGCGGGCAGGTCGGTTGCCTGAGAAACAAGCTTTGCGACCTTTTCCATCATTTTGTCTACACGCTGCATTTTCTCTTCAATGGCAGAGTTAATGGATTTTGTTTCGTCCATGCTCAGCCGGTAGTCGAGCATAAGTTCGTCAACATACAGCCGGTATCCGGCGGCAGAAGGGATACGCCCTGCGCTGGTATGCGGCTGCTCCAAATAACCTAAAGCAGTCAGCTCGGCCATTTCGTTGCGGATCGTTGCGGAGGAATATTTCATGTCCGGCAGTTCTGTAATGGCTTTGGAGCCAACGGGTTCAGCCGTGCGAATATACAGATCAACAACGCTGCGAAGAACTTTTTTCTTTCTGTCGGTTAGTTCCATGATGTTCCTCCTTGTGGTTTAGCACTCAATTAACCTGAGTGCTAAGCACACTATACAACAGAGTGCTAAAAATGTCAATACCTCAGTGTGTAAATATTTTGTTACAAAGGAAAAATGCATTTGCAGAATCAATAATAGTGTAAACCTGCGGCCGCGCTTTATACAAAAAGCCGCACCGGCAGGACCGGTGCAGCGATGGTAATTATGGTTTTTTCTCTGCGTTGAGCGCGTCAACAACAATTTCTGCGTATGGATTGACGATGACGGTACGGTAGGTGGAATAGATTACCATGCCCGGCTTGCTTCCGGGCGCCTTTTTAATGTTGCGAACAGACGTAACATCTACGGGGATGTTCTGTCCGGCGGCGCTTTGGGCGTAATATGCTGCAAGCTGCGCGGCCTGCGTGATTGTATCGTCTGGCGGTGTCGTGCCACCGCAGGAGATAATCACATGGCTTCCGTGTACCTTTTGTGCGTGTAGCCAGATATCATCTTTTCGAGCAAGACGGAAAGTCAGCTCGTCGTTTTGCCGGTTGTTGCGTCCGACAAAGATCGGGTATCCGTCGGTAGACTCAAAGCGCATGGGCGTGCATTTTGCTTGACGCGGCTGCTTTTTGCCTGAGTCCTTACGCAAATATCCTTCCGATTGCAGCTCCTGACGGATTTCTTCGAGCTCGGCTTCGGTTTGCGCCCGGTCAAGCTCCTCCAAAACGCTTTGCAAATAGGTGAGCTCCTGCTGCGCCAAAAGAAGCTGATGTGTCAGTTCTTTTTCGGCGTTTTTCATGCGTGTATACGTTTTATAATACTTAGCGGCGTTTTCCTGTCCGGATAAAAGCGGAGAGAGAGGGATCTCGATCAGGGGCATCTGTTCATCGTAAAAATCTTCTGCCTGCAGGACGGTCTGGCCTTTTGTAATGCGGTGTAGATTTGCGGTAACGATGTCGCCAAATTGACGCAGACGTTCGCGGTTATACGTTTCATGAAGCTCTTTTTGTTGAACAGCCTGCTTCCTCAGCAGGCGCTGGCAAAGGTTGGAGACGGTTTTTCGCACGGCCTGGCTTTTTTGCCGCATTGCATCTTTGCGATCCCTTACAATATAGAAGGTATCCAACAGTTCGGAAAAGGATGCGGCGCGGATGCAGCTGCCGTACTGGCGTATCGGACAGAAGGCAAATTGTTTCGGCGTGCCGTCGTGTGTGGTGTAATAATACGGGGCGGGGTTTTGTAAGTGCTCGGAGAAAAAGCGGTATAACCTTTCTGCGGCGTTGTTGATATCGATGCTGTCGCGTCTGCTGTCTGCTTCTCCGGTGGCAAACAGCGCTGCCTCCCGGCAGGTCAGCGGAGATAAGCCGCCTAAACAATCCATAAGATGTTCGGCAAGCAGACCTGCACCGGACGCACGGAGCAGATCGGCAAAATCTGCTTGCGACAGGGCACGCGGGTCTTGCTTTTGCGGAGGCTCCGGAGGCTGATAATACATACCCGGCAAAGCGGGACGCGCAGATTCGTCTATGCCGATACGGCGCAGACAGTCTATGATACGGCCGTCAGGGCCAAGCAGGTACAGATTGCAGGTTCTGCCCATCAGCTCAGCAACAAGACGTTTTTGTATGGGAAAGCCCATCTCGTCAGTACAGTCAAAAAAGAAAGAGACCATACGTTCTGTCGGCATCTGCCGGATTTCTGCCAGACGCGCACCGCATAAATGCTTTCGAAGCAGCATACAGAACATGGGCGGCTGACTGGGGTTTTCCGGATTTGATGCGGTCAAATGCAGGCGCGGCGCGGCAGGGTTTGGCGCGAAAAGAAGTTTTTCACGGCCGCCTTCGCAGCGAAGCAGCAGAATTACGGTATCACGGCTCGGCTGGTGAACCTTCTCGACTTTGGCGCCGAGGGCTTTTTCACGGATTTCCCCGAGAACGGCTGAAAGGAAAAAAGCATCAAAGGCCATAATGATTATTCTCCGTCAAGCATAATGGTAAACAGCTCGTTGAGCCGCTGCGTCTGTCCGAGCAGGAACAGT
>JAZNNK010000109.1:0-12909 GCA_045580205.1 Faecousia sp. | reverse complement strand
CACCGTTATAGATACCGGAGTTATGACTTGCAGAGATCACGATACCGCAACCACAGCCCAACTGTCTTACAGCATAAGAAAGCATAGGCGTTGGTGCAAGACGGTCAAATAAATAAACATGCACGCCTACCTCTGCAAAAGCGACCGCGCAGATCCGAGCAAAAAGCTCTGAATTATGTCGTGAGTCATACGCGATTGCCGCCTTTTGCGGAAGATCCGTACCCGACAGCCATGTGGCCATTCCCTGCGCCGCCCTGCGCACAGTATATCGGTTCAACCGGTTACTTCCGACACCCATGACACCTCGCATACCAGCAGTACCAAACTGCAATTCAGAACCAAAGCGATCCTTCAGTTCGTCTGCATCATTTTTTATAGAATCTAATTCATGAAGGACATCCTTCGGCAAATCAGCGCTTCGCCAATAACCATACCGTTGCATATATGACATTACATAGACCTCCTGTTATTAAAAAACAGCCCAAAAAAACATTTTTGAGCTGTTTATATATTACTCTTCCGTATTGACCGTTACACCGGAACGCTTTTCCTGTGCTTCGACCAACGCCTTAAATTTTGTACGGGTATCACGTACATCTTCCAAAGACATAGCGATTGCCTCTTCCGTACGACGCAAAGCATCATCCATATAGTCATTGCTTGCTTTACGAAGCTCTGCCATCCTGGTCTGAGTCTGCATGACCATTTCCTGGCACTGACGCTTTGCTTCCTGATAAATAGCCTCTTCTGTAACAAGCTGATTAGCCTTATCCTGTGCCTGACGAATAATATTTTCGGATTCACGGCGAGCCTGACCGATCAGCTCATTTCTGGACTCAACGATTGTGCGAGCCTGCTTCAGTTCAACAGGCATCTGAGCAATAATCTCATCAAGCATATCGAGCACTTTATCACGCTCGAGAATACACTTATCTGCGCCCAGAGGAAGCGCTCTGGCATCCTGGACCATGTCATATAACGCGGAAATGATATCTTCAATATTCTGTTCGTTCATTTTCTGTTTCCTCCTTGACGTAAAGCAGTAATTCTCTGCTTGAAATCCGAAATTATTTCTTTTGGGAGAAAGTCGGATAGATCGACATCATAGCTCCCCAATTCCTTTACTGTGCTCGAACTCAAATACATGTATTGATGCTCTGCAGTTAAAAACATCGTATCTAAATTTTCGTTGATCTTATGATTGATCAGGGCCATTTGGAATTCGTTTTCAAAATCCGAGCCGGCTCTTAACCCCTTTATAATAACACAACTGCCTCTGCGTCTGGCATATTCTGCCAGAAGCTCATCCGACGAATCAACCTCAACATTCGGTATATCCTTGACGGCGCGTTTTATCATTGAAACGCGTTCCTCGCTGGTAAACATAGGCGATTTTCCTGCATTCACCATTACGCACACGATCAAATGATCAAAGATCTTCGCTGCCCGCTCAATAATGTTCAGGTGCCCGCTTGTAACAGGATCAAAACTGCCCGGATAAATCGCAATTTTCATAGCGTTATCCTCCTGTGCTACTCTTTGCGATAAAGCGTAAGCAGCGTCTGTCCGTACTTGTAATCCCGGGATCTTATATAACCCACAATATCTGGCGATAACTCCTTCCCGAGGGGACGTTCTGTCATTATTATACCACCAGAATGCAAAATGTCAATTTCTGCGATGATTTTTAATGCATTTTCTAAAAAAACTTCTGCATATGGCGGATCTAAAAAAATAATATCATATTTCTTTCTGCAATTTTTCAGAAAAGTAAGATAGTCAGATTGATAAATTCCACTAATAGATTCATAGCCTACCTTTTTAATATTTTCTGACACAACACGGCATGCATCCTTTGATGCATCCACAAAATCGGCATTTCTTGCGCCTCTGCTCAAAGCCTCAATGCCGAGCTGTCCTGTTCCCGCAAAAAGATCTAACACATCGGCTGCAGGCAGTTTAAACTGAATAATACTAAACATCGCCTCCTTAACGCGATCAGCTGTCGGTCGTGTATTCATCCCTGCAGGAGATTTTAATAAAATACCCTTCGATCGTCCTGATATTACTCGCATAAGTTTTGCTTCCCATCTGTCTTTTTTTGAAGAAAATAATCATGCACCGCTATAGCAACATCCTTAGGAAGCAATCGTTCCAACTCAGGAAGCGTCGCCTGTTTAATTGCATTAAGTGAATGAAAATTTTTTAAAAGAAGTTCTTTACGCTTTGCTCCTACGCCAGGAATTAAATCCAGTTCCGAATACTTGAGACGTTTACTCCGTAATTTTCTGTGATAATTTATTGCAAATCGATGTGCTTCCTCCTGGATCATTCCTATAAAGGAGTATACTGCCTGATTGGTATCAATACCAATTTCATAGCCTTCAGGCGTTATCAGCGCCCTTGTACGGTGCCGATCGTCTTTTACCATGCCAACTACCGGTATCGAAATATCGTATTCTCTGAGCGCTTCGAGCGCTATCTTGGCATGATTTCGGCCACCATCAATCAGCAAAAGATCAGGACGTGCAGTAAAACCTTCAGTCTGATCGCTATAATTGGAAAACCGACGGCTGATCACCTGTCGCATTGATGAATAATCGTCTTGTTGTTCCAGACCGTTAATCTTAAAACGTTTATATTCCCTTTTCAACGGTCTGCCGCCCTGAATAACAACCATACTTGCCACAATATCTGTCCCCGAGATATTCGATATATCAAACGCCTCTATTCGTCTTGGTATATCGATCGATAAAATCGAAGAAAGCTGCTTTAGTGTAGATGATGCTCTTTCCTCCTGGGTGATTACACGTAGTACTTCTTCTTCAGCATTTTTATTGGCAAGCTCCATTAGTTGTGCATTATTCCCGCGCTGCGGTACATGCAGACGAACCTTCCTCCCGTTTTTAGAGCATAAAAACTGCTCAATACATTCCATATCATCAAGTGCAAAAGGAACAAAAATTGACGATGGAATAGTATCGCGATCTTGATAGTACTGTAGAATCAAAGATGAAAGAACCGACTTGGAATCGTCAATAGCAGTAAATACTTCATACTCTTTTTCCCGCAGCCCATCGCAGGTATAATGCAACACCGCAAAACATGCCTTTTCATCAATTTGTGCGTATCCAACAACATCTTTCATAGTGTTTGAGCGCATGGATACAAGTTGCTTACGGCCCAGCGATTCAACAGAAGATAATTTATCCCGTAAAGATGCTGCAAGTTCAAAATTCATGTTGTCCGCCGCTTCAAGCATCTGTTTACGAATACTGCTGGCAACATCCTTATAATTACCTCGCAAGAGCTGTTTTGCTTCTTCTATGACTTGCCTGTACTCGTATTCACTTCGGGATTGCTGACACCACCCAAGGCATTGATTCATATGAAAATTCAGGCATGGTCTGCCCTTACCTATATCTCTTGGAAATTTTCTGTTACAGCTTGGAAGCATGAATGTTGACACAACAGTATCTTTAACATTTTGAGTGATCCCTCTGCTTCCATACGGTCCAAAATATTCTGCGTCATCCGTAATTTTATTTGCAAGCGAAATCTCAGGATACTCCTGCTTCATATCAATCCGAAGATACGGATATCCTTTATCATCCTTAAGCAGGATATTATATTTAGGCATGTGCTTTTTTATCAAAGAACATTCCAAAACCAAAGCATCAAATTCTGTGTCAGTAATGATCACATCAAAATCATCCGCTTTGCTGACCATTAATTTTGTTTTAGGAGAATGCGCAGAAGAATCCTGAAAATATTGTGATACACGATTCTTGAGTTTCTTTGCCTTTCCAACATATATAACATTTCCGGTCCCATCACGAATAATATATACGCCCGGTAAAAGTGGAAGGTTTAATGCTTTGTATTTAAGTTCATCAACAGTCATACTTATCTCCAAAAAACACCGCCTCAATGCCAAGAAAAACATTGAGGCGGGCAATGATATTGAGAATTAATATACATCCCTCTGAAGCAGGGTCTCCAACGCCTCCAGTGCAAGCTCTGCATCAGGACCTGAAGCAGTCAGTGTTACGGTAGCACCTGTAACGATTCCAAGAGACATGATGCCCAGAAGACTTTTTGCATTCATCTTTCGGTTATCCGACTCCAACCAAATATTACATTCAAACTCATTTGCTTTCTGAACGAAAAAAGTTGCCTGCTTATTATGCAGTCCTGATTCACAACGGACCACAACTTCTCTGCTGAACATTTTTAACACTCCTTAATGCATCTCTTCTAAAAAAGAGATAACTTCTGTGTATATGATAGCAAATTCGAAATAAAAGTCAACTGTTTTTCGCTATCTTATAATTCTGTGCCAAAAAACGGCAACTTTTTTCTTAAAAACAATTTATTTAAATTCTACAATTGTAACGCCATCCTCGCCTTCTCCATACAGGCCGAGTCGATATGATTTAATGAATCTATTCTTCTTCAAGGCGCTATGAACAGCCGTACGCAGCACGCCTGTACCTTTTCCGTGAATTACGCGAACAGATGGAAGATTCGACCGAAACGCTTCATCGAGAAATCTTTCCATAACACAAACAGCTTCAATACTATCCATGCCACGCAAATCGACCTCGCTGCAAGACGATGTCATTTTTATCTGACGGCCAGAGTGCTGCGGTCTATATTTCATGTGCTCAGAAACACTATCTGCTTCCAGCAAGTATATCTCGTCCGTCTGTGCATGCAGCTTCAGAACACCTGCCTGAAGCTCATATGATCCATCCTTATTAATTGCGATCACATTCGCTTTTGTGCCAAGTTTGATCAGTTCGACTGTGTCTCCTATCATGATCTGACGGGAGGAAGCTTTCCGTACTACTCTATCCTTTGCAGGCATGATCTTCGACTGCGCTTCATTCAAATTTCTGCGCAACTCTGCCTGCCGTTGATTAATGCCGTTAATATTGCCACTGTTCATGAGCTGATTTTTCAACGCCTTTAATTCATCCGATGCGGCATTAGCTGCACGGCGAGCTTCTTCAATGATCTCACGAGCTTCTAAACGCGCCTGCTCGAGAGCCTTCTCCCTCTCTTGCTGCAATTGATCGTGATATTTCTGACTTTTCTGCTTGATCCTCTCAATCTCAGATCGAAGCTGCTCTGCCTCAATTCTTGCTTTCTCCATCTGCTTTCGCTGATGTTCAAGCCCACTTAGTACTTCCTCAAAATCCCTGTCGTTTTTACCGACCAGATCGTTTGCCTCTTTCAAGATAGAATCCGGAAGACCTAATTTTTTTGATATTGCAAAAGCATTGGATTTACCCGGTATTCCAATTAAAAGCTTATATGTCGGTTGTAATGTCTCAACATCAAATTCACAAGATGCATTAATGACGCCTGTATTTCGCATCGCATATAGCTTCAGCTCTGCATAATGCGTTGTAGCAGCAACAACAGCACCCATTTTTCTGCAGTACTCAATCAGCGCAATTGCCAATGCCGCTCCTTCTGCGGGATCTGTACCGGCACCAAGCTCATCAAATAAAACCAATGTATTATCATTGCACAGTTCAATAACATTAACAATCGTGCGCATATGACTTGAGAATGTTGACAGACTCTGCGCAATCGATTGTTCATCACCAATATCTGCTAAAATATGCTCAAAAACACATATCTTACTCCCACTTCCGGCAGGAATATGCAAGCCACATTCGGCCATTAGCGTAAGTAATCCAAGTGTTTTTAATGCTACCGTTTTTCCGCCTGTATTTGGCCCTGTAATGATCATTGTGTCAAAATCATCGCCCAAATGTAACGAGATAGGAACGACAACTTTCGGATCGATAAGCGGATGACGTGCTTTCTTCAGATCAACAACTCCTTCGTTGTTGATCTGTGGAGCCCATGCATTCATTCTTACAGAAAGCTTCGCTTTTGCAAAAATTACATCCAGTCGCACAAGTAATGTGAAGTTTTCAACAATCGCTTCATGGCATGCCGAAACATCAGCGGATAGCTCTGCAAGGATCCGTTCAATTTCTTTTTGTTCACGCAATTCAAGCTCGCGGAGCGCGTTATTGGCGTTGACCGCCGATATAGGCTCAATAAAGTAAGTAGAGCCCGTCGCAGAGACATCATGAACAAGTCCCGGCACATCATTTTTATGTTCACTTTTAACAGGAACAACGTATCTTCCCTGCCGAATCGTGATAATCGGATCGCGCAAGAATTTTGCATATGACGGCGAAGAAATAATCTTTTGTAAACTATCCTTGATCTTACCACTCTGAAGTCGAATATGACGTCTTATATCTGACAAAGCAGTACTTGCAGAGTCTGCCATTTCGCTTTCTGATAAAATTGCGCCAAATATTTTATTTTCCAAATATTTATTTGGATTCAAAGACCGGAACAGAGGATCAAGCACTGTCATCTCATCATCATCCGCGCAATAACTTTGCACCTCTCTTGCGCAGCGCAAAACTGCTCCAATAGCAAGCAACTCCTTCATCTGAAGGACACCACCCATATTGGCTCTTTCTATAGACGCTGAAACATCGGACACGCCAGAAAAGCCTGGCGCGGACTTGCGGATACAAAGCTGATATGCTGCCGTAGTTTCATCCAAAAGTCCCTGCACATCCTCCGGATCCGTAACCGGTGTTAATTTTACACATGCCGCCTTACCTTCTTCACTTCCGGCGCAATCAGAAAGCATCTGCAGTATCTTATCCAGTTCAAGTTTATGCATTGTTTTAATATATAAATCGGACATAACGATCTCCTAATTACCGTTTACTTCTCTATAAATAATGACTTGTAAAAATCAAGCGTCGAAAATCCTCTTTCAAGTTGTGTCGATAAATAGGATTCCGCAACCTGGGAAATATTTTTGACAGTACCTTCTCCTACATCAAATGAGAAAAGCTGTTTTTCATCGCAGAAACAGATATAACGCATAGCATCCACCGCGCCCGGTGATACGGGCATACGTATTCCGTCTGAATCATGAGATCTGCACACAGTACATTCTAATCTGCCTGCCGATATATCAAAACGGTCTGCATATACGCTTCCGCATCGCGTGCATCCGGATAAATCAGGTGTATATCCGGCAAGACATGCGCTTCTTAGTTCAAACACCGCCTTAATGAGCAGATCCGATTTTAACAGCTTACAAAGGGCATAAAGGCAATTCAGTGTCAAAGACTGAAGCTGCGGATTCGGAATATCCTCCTGACATATCACTTCTGTTACCTGTGCAAAATATGTACCGAGAGCGAGTTTTTCTATATCTGTTCTTAAATCATGGAACAATTCAATTGGATGTGCTTCATTAATGGTGTACAATCCACGATTTTCAAACAGAACAAACTCGCCATAGGATAGAAGCTGACAGGCTGCGGTAATCGAACTGTTTTTGCGTCTTAGTCCACGTGCTTTGGCTGTAAGCTTTCCATATTTATTCGTCAATAATGTGATAAGCGCATCTGTATCATTGTATTGCGTTATGCGCAGCACCAGAGCTTGCACTGTCAGGTACATATGTCTGTTCCACCCTTCGAAATTTGCTGTAAAGCAAATACATTTCCGGGGCACCGGTTTCTAAAAAAACTTCCCAATAATCCTTTGAATTCATTTCCATCCCTCCGCAATTAGAATTTGCCTGTTTGCAGAAAGATACTCATGGAAATTATTCTCTGTATCCAAAATTACGCACCAAAAAATCACTGTCGCGCCAGTTTTCTTTCACCTTCACCCATGTTGTCAAAAATACGCGCGTACCCATAAATTTTTCACAGTCTGCGCGAGCCATGCTCGAAATTTTCTTCAGCATATCACCGTGTTTACCGATAATGATACCCTTATGGCTTGCCTTTTCGCAATAAATAGTTGCATCAATATCAATAATCTCTGTGTCCCTCTCAGAGAATGTCGTGATCTCAACTGCCGTCCCATGCGGAACCTCCCGATCAAGGCACCACAATAGTTTTTCACGAATAATCTCCGCAACAACCTGTCTTTCTGGCTGATCAGTCGTTATATCCTCCGGAAACAGGAACGATCCTTCCTCTGCGTATTTGCTGCAAATATCCAGCAAGGCATCAACGCCGTCGCCGTCTTTTGCGCAAATCGGAATAATCGCTTCAAACGAAAATTCTTTTGCATACGCATCAATGACTGCAAGGAGTTCTTCCTTCTCCACCGTATCAATCTTATTGATTGCCAATATTACGGGACATTTTTGATTTGACAGGTGTGCAATCAATTCTGCTTCCTGCACACCGATCGACGCAATAGGCTCTACCAGCAACACTGTTAGATCTACTTCCGCGACGCTGCTTTTTGTTACATTGACCATATAGTCGCCCAGCTTTGTCCTTGGCTTATGAAAGCCAGGCGTATCAATAAAAACATACTGCAAATCATTCCTTGTAACAATGCCGCATATCCGATTGCGCGTTGTCTGCGGTTTGTTAGATACAATCGCAATCTTTTCTCCGACAAGATGATTGATTAGTGTAGATTTACCAACATTCGGACGTCCGGCAATTGTAATCATGACATTTTTTTGAGACATGACTTTCTCCTTTAGTAAGTATAGCTTTATTTCCTCTGCATGCCGGAAATTCCGGATGCGATCATTTCCTCTCTGTTACGCATTTGCATTTTTTGAGGACCTTCATCCATATGATCATATCCAAGCAAATGCAACACGGAATGGATCGTCAGATAACCCACCTCACGACGCACACTGTGGCCGAACTCTTTTGCCTGCGCAGCGGCTCTTTCGTAAGAAATTGCGATATCGCCCAAAGGGCAAGTCTTTGTTTCCGGATCAATATAAGGTGTCCAATCGTCCGGCAAGTTTCCTGCCTCCAGCTGGAACATAGGAAAACTAAGCACATCTGTTGCACTATCTATATTGCGGCTGGCGGAATTGATGGCGCGAATACCATTATCGTTGGTTACCAGTACATTGATCTCAACCGGAACATCTACACCCTCTTGCCGGAGTGTATTTTCAATGCATTTCGTCATAATGCGTGTAATAAACGGAGCCTGTATCGTAAAAATATCAAATGAAAAATTTAATTTCATAAAGCATTACTTCCTTTTGTATTTTCCGCTTAGTTCCTTTGACGGTTTTTTTATTTCTCTTTTTTTAGCAGATCGCTCATAGGCATTAATAATTTCCTGCACCAAAGCATGACGCACAACATCAGCAGATGTAAGGCGACATATAGCTATATCTTTCACGCCATCAAGTACACGGATCGCGTCCTTCAATCCGGACATTTTATCCCCTGGCAGATCGATCTGTGTAATATCACCCGTAATAACAATCTTTGAGCCAAATCCAAGGCGCGTTAAAAACATTTTCATCTGCTCACAGGTTGTATTCTGTGCCTCATCAAGAATAATAAAACTGTCATCGAGTGTCCTTCCACGCATATATGCAAGTGGCGCAACCTCAATAGAGCCTCGTTCCTGATATTTTTGGAATGTTTCTGCACCAAGCATATCATAAAGTGCATCATATAGAGGACGCAGATACGGATCGACCTTATTTTGGAGATCACCCGGCAAAAAGCCAAGCCGTTCCCCTGCCTCAACAGCAGGTCTTGTCAGAATAATTCGATTGACAGAACGCTCGCGAAATGCTGAAACTGCAGCTGCTACAGCAAGATAAGTCTTGCCTGTACCTGCAGGGCCAACACCAATCGTTACCGTATTCTTTTGGATAGATTTCATATAATGCTGCTGCCCGACAGTTTTTGCCTTGATAGGCTTACCCTTTGCGGTAATACACACAACATCCTTTGCAATCTCCGCGATCTGTGAATCATTACCTTCTTTTACAAGCGTTATCAGATATCGAACCTTCTGCTCGTCAATGATTTCACCCTTTGACGCCAGGGAAAGAAGGCCCTCAAGTGTGCGCGCAGCATTTTGCGTTGCTTCCTCATCACCTGTAATTTTTAAATCTGTCTCTCTGTTAATAATAGATACACCAAATGCATCCTCAATGCGTTTAATGTTTTCATCAAAGGACCCGAACACCGAAATAACATCATCTACTCTATCTGCATTTATGATTCTTTCCGTTAATTTCTCCATTACGATTAATTATCTCCTCACTGCGTACCTGCCCAATCATTTCCAGACAGGAAAATTGCGCTTGCACCGAATACATCTGCACGCTTTCATTTGTATAATAATTCTCCGACAGGATTTCCCCGGCTATCATTTTCTTGCCGATATATGTTCTGCAGGCATCCTGCATCCATCCATAATTCTCCGTCTCTAAGGATTCGATTCTGTAATAGGAATATTCTTCTACCATATACCCGAAGGGCAATGTGAATCCTCCTGGAAAAGTTATAAACCTTTCTTTTGTCATTTTAACACAACCAACATCAGAAATTCCACTATCTTTATAAAAATTTATTAGTTTTTTTCCAAAAATGAAACTGTATCGTTTTTTCTGGCCAATTATCTCCCGACGCACCTGTCTTTCCGGAAGAGTTGTCATTTCCAGCACGTGTGATGTTACGGCATATATCTCTGCCTCTGCTTTTGTGGCAATCACCGCCTTACCACAATCAATATAACCGGACACGAGGAGCTGCCCGGCCTTAACTGCTTGACCGACCCTACATAGCGAGTTACCTCTTAATATCGTACACTCTTTAATAATTCCGTCTCTTGAAGCATAAATATTCGCTATCAAGTCATCGCGAACCTTGTCCTTGCTTATACTCCTTTCTTTTACTGAAATAACCGCTACACAACCTTTCGTATTGACCCCTGCCCACTGCAGATCCGGAATCCGCGCAAGCAGTTCATTTTTGATCTTTTCACTTCTGATACCTGCTCTGGAGGAACCGAATGTAAGACCACATTTCCCCGCCTCTTCAAGTATCTGTTGAGTAGGTACATCTATGTTTCCGGACACTTTTATAAATAACACCCTCGACGGGAGGTACATAGTCAGTATTAAAAAACAGAAAACACCAGCCAAAAGTACCGGCCGTACAAGCATACCTTTTAAGAACCAATAAAGTCCTTCTGTCCGTTCAACCTTATAATGATCGCCACGTTTATCAAGAATTCTTCTGAATGCAATAAAATCACGTCTATATATTTCAACCGTAACAGTCAACTCATCTATGTATTGTACATTAAAAAGGATGATCCCCATTACATTAGCATTAGTGATCATTGTTGCAGTAGATGCGCTGGTGATCCGTATACGCATCATCGCTGCAGACGAATTGCGGATCATCATGTCTTCTTCCCCCTAATAACAGAAACAGAATCAATATTGCCCAGAACAACCATTTGCTGTTTTGTCATCCGTGCAAGTTTTAAGGATGAACCGCATACACATATCTGTCCAAATTTTACTTTGACGCAAATTTGATTACAGCCGTACTCTGTAACGCCTTGATGATTTTCAATCAGCACTCGTCTGTCTCCCAGCAGTTCGACCAACGGCATGCCCGGAAATGGTTCCGCCTGCAAATCCACTGCTGACGCAATTTGTTCTAATGCCGTTTTTTGTCCTCTCACCTGACCAACTCCTTTGAACTATTGTATGATTTGCAAAGGATGATTTTTCCAAATGCTGCATAGATTCTTGTGAGGTGATAAAAATGAAAGCTTCAAAAAACTTTTGGACATGCTTAATTTCATTACTATCCTTGTTTTTTCTTATTATTGACGCAAAAACTGCCCTTACAGGTGCCAAAGAAGGGATAACAATCTGTTTATATACCGTTATCCCTTCCTTGTTCCCGTTTATTCTGTTTTCCTTGTTAATAAATAATGTATTAATCGGAAAATCCCCCGCGATAATAAAGCCTCTCGGAAAACTTTGCGGCATACCATCCGGTTGTGAATCATTAATGCTGTTGGGTTTTTTGGGAGGATATCCAGTTGGCGCGCAAAGCGTATATCAAGCATATCATACGAGGCAGCTACATAGACAGGATGCGCAAAGAATGCTGTCTTTTTGCAATAACGCTGGACCTTCATTTGTATTAGGTATGTTATCTTTGCTTTTCCGTTCCCCTTATATATGTATAATCTTATGGTGTATTCATATATTTAGTGCAATCCTCGTGGGGATTGTTATGCCGGGAAAAAGCCGCGATTCCTGCCATATGAAATCTGTTCCTAAAATGCAAATTTCAGACGCATTAGAACAAAGCATCCGGGTCATGGCAAATATCTGCGGGTGGATTGTGCTTTTCCGCGTATTAATAAACATTCTAAACAGATGGATTCTATGGATCTTTCCATATCCTATACAGACAATCATTATGGGTACATTGGAAATATCCAATGGTTGTCTTGCGCTTTTTCATATTGAACATGACGGGCTGAAATTCATTTTATCTTCCATATTTCTCAGTTTAGGCGGAATTTGTGTCGCTTTACAAACGATGTCTGTCATAAAGGAGCTTTCCATGAAACAATATTATATTGGAAAACTATTACAATGCTTATTTAGTATTATTTTGTCCATTTTACTTCAGTTCCTCCTATTTCCACCATCTTCATTTGTTCCATATTCTGACGCAATTTTGATAATAACGTGCATTTTAATACTGGTTATGACATCATATTTACATAAAAGAAAAAAAGTTGTAGCATTTTCCTGCTAACTAATATATAATTATCCAAAAGGAATCAAGGAGGATTAGCCGGTGCTGTTTAGAAAAAAAATAACTAAATCCTGCATGTATTGCACGCATGGTACGAAGATAGACGAAGAGACAGTACTGTGCATCAAAAAAGGTCTGGTATTGAATGCTCCTACCAAAAAATGCAGACGGTTTTTGTATGACCCGTGCAAGCGAATCCCTGCAAGGCAAAAAGCAATCGATTTTATACAGTACGACAACCAGGACTTTTCTTTATAAT
>JAZNNK010000108.1:0-5470 GCA_045580205.1 Faecousia sp. | reverse complement strand
CGCCACATCCACATAGCGCACGATCGGACCTGCGATCAGCTGAGGAAACAGCGAGACATATGTGCCGAAACGGATGATGCTTGTTTGCGGCTGCGCATCGCCACGATATACATCGATCGTATAGCTTAAGCACTGAAACGTATAAAAGCTGATACCGATCGGAAGCGCAAGCTTCATAAGCGGCAGAGAAAGCCCCGTAACAGACGAAACTGTACCGATCAGAAAATCTGCATATTTAAAAATTCCCAGCAACGTCAGACTGCTGACAGCAGATACGATCAGCCAAAGCTTTTTCTGACGCACCTGCGTACTTTTGCCGATCGCAATACCACAAAAATAAAATACAGTAATCGTCGCTATCATCAGAAACACATAGACCGGCTCGCCCCATGCATAAAAGACCAGACTGATCAGCAGCAGCAAAACATTTTTGCATTTATCCGGCAGGACAAAGTACAAAAAAAGAACGATCGGCAAAAAATAGAATAAAAATGTAATACTGGAAAAAAGCATTATTTTCCCCCTTTTGTTTCAAAAAAGCACCGCCAAAGGCGGTGCTTTCTCTGTTATGCGATCGACTCTGAATACCGGGTCTGCGTCGCAGGATATGCTGCGGTCAGTTTTTCCGCAAAAGCCGACAACACTTCTTGCAGTCCGAAGGCCGCCACAACATACTGCTGTCCGACTGACGCAATAAAAAGATTCTCCGGCGTGCCGCAAAGCCACTGGTTGTCCTTAAAGGAGTCGCGCATAGCCTTGCAGAATGCTGCGGTATCTGTGCCGCTTTTCAGTCGATATGCGCCGCAGGTAAAGTTATTGACCATCATGCCGTGCGTCAGGGACGCCGCCTGCTCAATGTTTTCGACCTGTGCCTGTGGGACCATCAGATTATTGCGCAGTCCGTCCGGATCGCTGAAAACACCGGGCTTGCCGTCAACGGAATGCTCTGTATCTCCACCGTATACGGAAAATTTCTCATTCTCCGTAAACCTTTCCCATACCGTTTCCAAAAGCACCAACGGACTTTCTGCCGCCAAAGTGTCATCCCCCGTCGGACCGGGGTTTGTTCGCGCGCAGCCGGCGATCATGGATGCCGCTACGCAAAGTGCCAAAAAGAAAGATAGTCGTTTTTTCATGTTATTATTCCTCCAAGGGAATCTTTAACACCTTTCTGAAAAAATATACCATCCACAGGAAAATAATTCCCAGAATAACGCCCAGAACATCAATTCCGACATCCCGAAGCCCCGGTCCCCGCCCGGGGACAAAATACTGGATTGTCTCATCAATGCAGGCTGCAAGCGCGCCGAGCGCAAGCGGAAGCCCAAAATGCTCCCAGCTTCTGCTGCGGTACATTCTGATCAGCACGCTGAGCAGGACACCCAACGATGCAAACTCCGTAAAATGCGCAAGCTTGCGCAGCAAGCCGTGCCCCTGCTCACCGCTCGGTGTCATCGAAAAAATGCGCTCTATGATTGCTTTGATCCAATGGCTCAACGCACCCGAGGCAGAACCCGGAAGCAGCGAATTGCCCCAGATAAAGAGCAGATTGACTGCAAGCAGAATAACGCACAGCCAAAACCGCTTTTGCGTTCTATGTATCATGCGATCACCCCAAGGTGCTCCAGAAGGATCTTCACACCCAGCAGAATCAGAATCACACCGCCTGCGATCTGCGCTTTCTTTTCAAAACGGCTTCCGAAGACATTTCCGATCCGCACGCCCAGCGCCGAAAACAGGAAGGTGATCACGCCAATCAGTCCGACCGCCTGAAAAATATTGACATTTCCCGCCATTGCAAGAGAGATACCGACCGCCATCGCATCGATACTCGTGGCAATCGCCATAACGAACATAGTCTTAAACGACAGGTCAGCGTCCTCCTGCTCGCAGCAGCCCTCTTCCGAAAATGCTTCTTTGAGCATGTTGATACCAATGATTGCAAGCAGAATAAAAGCGACCCAATGATCAAAGCTTTCGATCGCGCTGGCAAACAGTGTGCCTAAATAAAAGCCGATCATCGGCATCAACGCCTGAAAGCCTCCAAACCAAACGCCGCAGGTAAGTCCAGCCTTTACCGTTGCTTTTTTTAAAGATAAACCCTTACAGATCGAGACAGCAAACGCATCCATGCTCAATCCGATTGCCAGTAACAGCAGCTCTGCAAATTGCATGATTTCCCTCCGTATGTTCTGTAACATCCGTTACCGAGAAAGCCTTTTCCGGGCAGATGTATGCTACATAAATTTTAAGCAAATTATATCATTATCGCCACGACCATGTCAAGGTTTGCGATCTAACCGACAGTTTTGTCTTCCTTATTACAAAAACAGTCTTTCCTCTTGCAAATATCGCGCTTATCCTGTATAATAAAAAAGACTATATACTCGCTTATAGTAACCTTGTATGCCCTTTGCACAAATACACACAGAAATAGGAGATATGTATATATGAAGGGAATCGTTCTGGCCGGAGGCTCCGGCACACGACTGTATCCGCTGACCAAGGTAACCTCGAAGCAGCTTCTGCCGATCTATGATAAACCTATGATCTATTATCCCCTGTCCGTGCTGATGAGCGCGGGCATCCGTGAAATCCTGATTATCTCAACCCCGCAGGACCTGCCTCGTTTCCGCGAACTGCTCGGAGACGGCAGTCAATTCGGTCTGCAGCTCAGTTACGCTGTACAGCCCAGTCCCGACGGTCTGGCACAGGCTTTTATTATTGGTGAGGAATTTATCGGCAAAGACTGTGTTGCTATGGTCCTCGGTGATAACATCTTCTCCGGACATGGTCTGAAAAAGCGTTTGCGCGCTGCCGTAAAAAATGCGACCTCCGGCAAGGGTGCTACCGTATTCGGTTACTATGTAGATGATCCCGAGCGCTTCGGTATCGTTGAATTCGACGAAAGCGGTCATGCTGTCTCCATCGAAGAAAAGCCGGAGCATCCGAAAAGCAATTACTGCGTTACGGGTCTGTACTTTTACGATAACCGTGTCGTCGAATACGCCAAAAATCTCAAGCCCTCCCCTCGCGGCGAATTAGAGATCACCGACCTGAACAAGATCTACCTGCAAAATGGCGATCTGAATGTTGAGCTTTTAGGTCAGGGCTTTACCTGGCTCGATACCGGAACACACGAAAGCCTCGTAGAGGCAACCAACTTCGTCAAAACGCTTGAAACGCACCAAAACCGCAAGATCGGCTGTCTTGAAGACATCGCGTATGTAAACGGCTGGATCACCCGTGAGGATGTCGAAGCCGTCATCAAGATCTACAAAAACCAATACGGCCGCTATCTGCAGGACGTGCTCGACGGCAAGTATATTGATGTTCTGCATGATAAAAGGCGTTTGGATGAGCTGCAGAAAAATTGACTGAAAAACGTTTTTTAAGAAAAAGGTGTTTATATGAAAGTTCTTGTAACCGGTGTTGGCGGACAGCTCGGCCACGATGTAATGAATGCGCTTTATGCACGCGGTCATATGGGTATCGGCAGCGACATTGCTGATGCATATGCCGGTATTGACGACGGCTCACCCGTCTGCTCCATGCCGTATGTATGCATGGATATTACAAATGCCGACACTGTCAGCCAAGTGATTTCCCGCGAGCGTCCTGATGCGGTGATCCACTGTGCCGCATGGACTGCCGTCGACCTTGCCGAAGACGACGATAAAAAAGAAAAGGTCCATGCGATCAATGCGCTCGGCACAAAGTATATCGCGCAGGCATGCAAGCAGAACGACTGCAAAATGGTCTATATTTCGACTGACTATGTATTTGACGGCCAGGGCGATACGCCCTGGAAACCGGACTGCCGCGACTATAAGCCTCTGAATGTATACGGGCAGACAAAGCTTGCGGGTGAGAAAGCCGTCGCAGACATTTTGGAGAAATACTTTATCGTGCGGATTGCATGGGTTTTCGGCCGCAACGGAAAGAATTTCATTAAGACGATGCTCTCTCTGGGCCAGAAATACGATACCCTTCGCGTCGTATGCGATCAGATCGGCACGCCGACCTACACGCTGGACCTGTCTGAACTACTATCAGACATGATCGAGACCGACCGCTATGGCTATTACCATGCCACAAACGAAGGCGGGTACATCAGCTGGTATGATTTTGCCTGTGAGATCTTCCGGCAGGCAGGCTACAACACACAGGTCATACCCGTAACCACCGCAGAATACGGTCTGAGCAAGGCTGCGCGCCCCTTTAACAGCCGGCTTGATAAGCGCAAGCTGTCCGAAAACGGTTTTACGCCCCTGCCCGACTGGCAGGATGCACTGCGCCGCTATCTGAAAGAAATCGAGGAATAATCATGGGTCAGATCAAGGTTACAAAATGCCCGATTGAGGGCTTATATATCATCGAACCTGCCGTACACGGCGATGAGCGCGGCTACTTCATGGAAACCTACAGCGAGCGCGATATGAAGGAAGCAGGCCTGAACATGGTGTTCGTGCAGGATAATCAGAGCATGTCCGTTAAGGGCGTGCTTCGCGGTCTGCATTTTCAAAAGCAGTATCCGCAGGGCAAGCTCGTACGCGTCATTAAAGGTCGTGTATTTGATGTTGCTGTTGATCTTCGCTCCAGCTCCGAGACATTCGGTAAATGGTACGGCGTTGAGCTGACCGCAGAAAACAAGAAACAGTTTTATATCCCCGAAGGTTTCGCGCACGGTTTTCTGGTGCTGAGCGATACGGCGGAATTCTGCTATAAATGCACAGATTTTTATCACCCCGGCGACGAAGGCGGCCTTGCATGGAACGATCCGTCCATCGGCATCGACTGGCCCGAGGTAAAGGGTGATTACCCCGGCTCTGCCTGCGCGCAGGGCTACACTCTCGCAGACGGCACTGCACTGAATCTGTCCGATAAAGACCAGGCATGGAAATGCCTGTCCGATACATTCCATTTTTGATTCCCAAGGAGGCTTCCCCGTGAATACCATTGTCCCTGCAGATATCCTTCTGCCTGTTGTTGACTCTATGAATAAATGGGCTGTCATTGCGTGCGACCAGTTTGTGTCCCAGCCGGAATACTGGACGCGTGTACGCGAGCACGTCGGTGATGCGCCGTCTGCGCTGCATATTATGCTGCCCGAAGCCGATTTAGAAGGCAATACACAGGAAAAGATCGCCGGAATCAACCGGTCTATGCAATCCTATTTGGAAAACGGTATCTTCCACTGCTATCCGGGCAGTTTTATTTATGTGGAGCGTACATTATTAAACGGAGATATCCGCAAGGGCATTGTCGCTGCCGTTGATTTAGAGCAGTACGATTATTCTCCAGCCTCTGCCTCCTCTGTCCGCGCTACGGAAAAAACCGTTACCGAGCGGATCCCTCCCCGTGTAGAGATCCGCAAGGATGCGCCGATCGAGCTGCCGCACGTGCTCCTGCTGTGCGACGACGCGCAAATGCAGCTGATCGAATCTGTCTGCTGCAAGAAGCAGCAATT
>JAZNNK010000107.1:0-2802 GCA_045580205.1 Faecousia sp. | reverse complement strand
CCCCGGTGTGAACGGTGAGTTCTGCGCCAGAGGTTATAATACCATGAAGGGATATTATAAAATGCCTGAGGCTACCGGTGATACGATCGACGAAGACGGCTGGCTGCATTCCGGAGATCTGGCATGTAAGGATGAAAACGGAAATTATCGCATTACAGGCAGACTAAAGGATATGATCATTCGCGGCGGTGAAAATATTTATCCCAAGGAAATTGAGGAATTTATTTATACGCATCCTGCAGTCAGGGATGTGCAGGTCATTGGTGTGCCGGATAAGAAATATGGCGAGGAGATTTTCGCAAGTATTATATTGAAGCAGCCGGGATCTGTTACAATCGAGCAGATGCATGATTATATTCGATCCAGTATGGCACGGCATAAGGTTCCAAAGTATATTGAATTTGTTGACGCATTTCCGATGAACGCAGCAGGCAAGATCCTTAAATATAAGATGCGCGAGGATGCGGCGAAGCGATATAACCTTATTGGAGACGGTGCAGATACAGCCGGTCCGGGAAAATAAATAAAAAAGCACGGTGAAATTCACCGTGCTTTTGACTTTTATAGACTTAGCGGATCTGTTTTGCTTCCAATCGGTCAAAATGATGAATCCAGTCTGCTTTAAGAAAGTATATTAGGAAAACGATACTGCTTAAGCTCCATGTGATGGGATAGGCCCAGGAAATTGTAGTCAGTTCAGGAACGAGTCTTGTTGCAACAGCAATGTATGCTACTCGGAACAGACACCAGCAGGCAAGTAGGATAAACATCGGTACAGTTGTTTTTCCTGCGCCGCGCAGGATGCTGGCGATGCAGTGTGAAAATGCCATTAAGCAGTAAAATAGACAGATTGTACGCATGTGGCGGATGCCGAAGCTGATCGATTCTGGTGAGTTGCAAAAGATACGGATGAGCTGCGGCGCAAAAATATAACACATGATTCCGATAAGCTCAGCGATAATACAACCGCAGGCAATACCAAATCCGACACCTCTTTTTACGCGGTCGTGCTGGCGGGCGCCTAAGTTTTGGCCGACGAAGGTAGACAGTGCTTGTGTAAAACAGGTAACGGGTAAAAATGCAAAACCTTCAAGCTTGGAGAATGCTCCGCAGCCGGCCATTGCAGCTTTGCCGAAGCTGTTAATGTTTGACTGCACTACGACATTGGCAAGCGCAATCACGCTGTTTTGCACACCGGAGGGGAGTCCGAACCGGATAATATCTGCAAGACTTTTTTTGTCAAAACGAATGTTTTTCAGCTTTACCCGGTAGGGTGCATTGACGCGTGTCAGATGTATACAGCATAAAAGAGCGCTGATGCCTTGTGATAGTGTAGTGGCAACTGCGGCAGAACCGACACCGAGCTTTAAAACCGCGACAAACAACATGTCGAGAACAACATTAATAAGTGTTGAAATGATCAGATAGTACAGAGGATGTCGGCTGTCGCCTACAGCGTGCAGGATGCCGACGAAGATATTGTACATAACAGTGAAGATCGCACCGCAGAAGATGTAGTGAAAATAGCTGATTGAAAGCGGCAGCACATCCGTCGGCGTACCCATCCATCTGAGGATAATCGGGGTAAGAGGCACGCCGATTATAGTCAAAAGAAGGCCTGTTACAAGGCCAAAGGCAATGGCGGTGTGGATCGCTTTTTGCATTGGTTGATATTCTTTTGCACCGTAGAACCGCGCGATCACGATGCCGGCGCCCATAGAAAGGCCGTTAAAGAAGCTGACCATCATAAAGATCAAGCTTCCTGAGGAACTGACTGCAGCCAGCGCATCATCACCAATGTAGCGGCTAACGCACCACGAGTCAAACATATTGTAAAACTGTTGAAGGATATTGCTGAGCAATACCGGCAAAGCAAACAGCAGCATTGCTTTCCAAATCGGACCTTCAGTCAGTGATGCGGCACGACGGTTCATAAGCGCAGGGATCACTTCTTTCTAATATAATTTTTTATTATATGTTCTGGGTATGAAAAGGTCAAGCATCTTGTGGAAGAAACAACTTGTAATTTTATATATGCTGATTTATAATTGAAATAGATTACGATCGGAAAGAGTGGACATTATGAAAGCATGGCAGCATTTTAAGACGATCACAAAACACAGGTGGCTTGTTTGTGTTGGTTGCTTCCGTGTGGGTCTTATATGGCAGGGCCTGATCCATGACCTGTCTAAATACAGCTTGACGGAGTTTATGGAGGGCGCGCGGTATTATCAAGGAACACGCAGTCCAAACACGGCGGAGCGTGAGGTAAAAGGTTACAGTGAATCATGGATGCATCACAAAGGCAGAAATCGCCATCATTATGAATACTGGACAGATATGAACCGTCAGACGCGCAATTATGAGTCTGTGCCGATGCCAAGAAAATACTTGGTGGAAATGGTCATGGACCGCCGCGCTGCATGTATGGTGTATCAGGGAAAAGCATACCATCCTGGTTCTGCACTGGAATATTTCTTAAAAAGCAGGGAACGCGAGCTTATGCACGCGACAACCCGGCAGGAATTGGAGTATATTTTGACGATGCTGCGTGATCAGGGTGAAAAGAAGACGTTCCGTTTTATACGGGAGTATGTCTTGAAAGGAAAGACTTTTTTACCGCAAGATGACAAATCTCTTGAATAAACAAGCTGCATGCAGGGAAGGCTATGAGAACACAAGGAAAAAAGTCAGACAATGGAAAATAATGCTTGACATTTTTAGCCTGTTGCGTATAATAATACCGTGCGTTGCATAGAGGATTAGTGTAACGGTAGCACACCGGACTCTGACTCCGTTTGC
>JAZNNK010000106.1:0-9843 GCA_045580205.1 Faecousia sp. | reverse complement strand
CGGCTGATCTCTTCTATTAAAGTTGACATAACATCTACTCCATTATCTACAAATAACCGATACATAGTTTACCACAAAAGAAAAAACTTTACAAGTAGCAGCATTTGTTTTTATTACTGTAAAAAAAGGACTCCCTTAAGGCTGTGCCATAAGGGAGTCTATAGAGTTTAAAACAGATGATCAGGCTTTTCCAGCGCAGCCGAGAACGTTGATCAGCTTATGACGGACAAGCTCTTTGATGTTTGCACGGGCAGGTTTTAAGTATTCGCGGGGGTCAAACTTGCTCGGCTCATCGTTAAAGAACTTACGGATCGTGCCGGTCATGGCAAGACGCAGATCGGAGTCAATGTTGATCTTGCAGACGGACAGGGAAGCGGCCTTGCGGAGCTGCTCCTCGGGAACACCGATGGCGTTGGGCATTTTGCCGCCGTTTGCATTGACCATCGCAACATAATCCTGGGGAACAGAGGAGGATCCGTGCAGAACGATGGGGAAACCGGGCAGGCGCTTGGTAACTTCTTCAAGAACGTCAAAACGCAGAGCGGGAGGTACGAGGATACCCTGCTCATTAACGGTGCACTGCTCGGGGGTGAACTTGTATGCACCGTGAGAAGTACCGATCGCAATTGCCAGGGAGTCGCAGCCGGTCTTTGCGACAAATTCTTCGACTTCCTCGGGACGTGTGTAGGATGCAGCTTCGGCAGATACATTGACTTCATCTTCAATGCCTGCCAGAGAGCCAAGCTCAGCCTCAACAACGACACCGTGATCGTGTGCGTACTCAACGACCTTGCGGGTGATCTCAATATTTTCGGCAAAGGGCTTGGAGGATGCATCGATCATAACGGAGGTGAAACCGCCGTCAATGCAGCTTTTGCAGGTCTCGAAGCTGTCGCCGTGATCCAGGTGCAGAGCGACAGGGATGTCCGGACACTCAAGAACAGCAGCCTCGACCAGCTTTACGAGGTATGTATGGTTGGCATATGCGCGAGCACCCTTGGAGACCTGAAGGATAACAGGTGCATTTTCTTCGCGGCAAGCCTCGGTGATCGCCTGAACGATCTCCATGTTGTTTACGTTGAAAGCACCGATGGCGTAACCGCCGTCGTAGGCCTTCTTAAACATTTCGGTAGTTGTTACCAGTGCCATAGAAAATCTTCCTTTCTAAAATAGGGGCAAAAGCCCACAAGCATTCCCGTACATGATAGCATATTTGTTTATATTTTTCAATATTTTATTTGCTATTTTGCGGAAATTGTGATATGCTTTTTTGAGTTGGATATTTTGACTTATTTAATATTTATGGAGGGATTATTATGTCAGAAAAAACACTTGTGGGCTCTGTGATCATCGGTCAGTCCGGCGGCCCGTCTTCAGTTATTAACTGTTCTGCTTACGGCGTGATCAAGACTGCACTGGAAAACCCCAGCATCACGAAGGTTTATGGTGCGTTTCATGGCATTAAGGGTGTGCTGAACGATCAGCTGATGATCATGGATGAGGAAGATCCTGCAGAATTGGAGAATATGCTCCATACACCTTCTTCTGCACTTGGTTCCTGCCGCTATAAGATCGCAGATCCTGATGTAGACGATACCGATTATAAGCGTATTCTCGAAATTTTTAAAAAGTATGATGTTCGCTATTTCTTCTATAATGGCGGCAACGATTCGATGGATACCTGCAATAAGATCTCCAAATACATGAGCAAGGTAGGCTATGAGTGCCGTGTTATGGGCGTTCCCAAGACGATCGATAACGATCTTGCAGGAACAGATCACTGCCCAGGCTTTGCCTCTGCAGCAAAGTATATCGCGACCTCGGTTATGGAAGTCAGCCGTGATTGCCAGGTCTATGATACCGGAATGGTTACGATTGTGGAGTGTATGGGCCGCCATGCAGGCTGGCTGACTGCCGCAGCTGCACTGGCAGGCTTGAAGGGCGACGGTCCGGACCTTGTTTATTTGCCGGAAGTCGATTTCAGCATGGAACAGTTCGTTGAGGATGTAAAGCGCGTTTATAACGAGAAAAAGAACTGTTTGGTGGCTGTTTCTGAAGGCGTGCATTACGCAGACGGAACATTTGTGTCTGAGGCAAAGACCTCTGGAACAGACGGCTTTGGTCATGCGCAGCTGGGCGGTTTGGCGGCACGTCTTGCAGATGTTGCAAAGGAAGCGACCGGTGCAAAGGTACGTCCTATTGAGCTGAGCTTGCTGCAACGTTGTGCTGCGCATTGCGCATCCGGTACAGACATTGCCGAATCGTTTATGTCCGGTAAGGTTGCAGTGGAATCTGCGGTTGCCGGTATTACCGATAAAATGGTTGGATTTAAGTGTACCCGCGATGAAAACGGTTATAAGTGCGAGCCGGAGCTGTTTGACCTTTCCGTTGTTGCCAACACGGAAAAGAAGTTCCCGCGCGAGTGGATCAATGAGACCGGCAACGGTGTCAATCAGGGCTTTATTGACTATTGCCTGCCGCTTATTCAGGGAGAGACCGGCATGGTAAAGTGTGATGGCCTGCCTCGTTTCGTACAGCTTAAGAAAGTATTTGCAAAATAATCTGATTTGAATAATAAGTGAGGGTGCTGTGTTTTTGCAGCACCCTCTGAAATTTTATATATTTGCTTCACGGCTCTGACAGGTAAATATAATGACTTGCCTGCTTTGTGCTTCTTCCTTAAGGATTTCGATAGCGCTGCGCAGTCGGTCATCATCAAAACGGACAAGCGCATCATCCAATATTATGGGAGCGTCCGGTGTCAGTTCTTCGGCAACAGCCAGTCGAAGTGCGAGGTAGAGCTGATCGACAGTGCCTTCGCTGCGCCACAAGGCGCTTCGAATTGTATCTTCACTGTTTGCAGCCGTGCTGACAGAGAGATCTTCGCCGAGCATAAACCGATCATAACGGTTGCCGGTGAGTTTGCTGAAAAGCGCTTGTGCCCTTTGTGAAATGCGTGGGGCAAACCGGCGCTGAAGTTCATTGGATGCCTTGCCGAGTGTCTCAAGTGCGATCGTCAAGGCCGCATATGTGTTTTCCAGCTTATCGATCCTGCAGCAGATATCATTTAATTGCTGCTCAAGCGCCTGTTTTTTGCCAAGTGCTTCCATTCGTCCCTGACAGTTTCCTAAGTTTAGCTGAAGCTGGCGCTGCTCATATGCGCAGTCGGCTAACAGATGTGTTGTTTCGGCTTCTGAGAATGTCAGTGTATCTTCAAATGCCGGTGGCGGAACATCTTTTCGATTGTCCCGTAGTGCCTGTGCCAGAGAGCTTGCGCGTTCATATTCTTTTTGCGCGTTGACCAGCGCGTTGTAGTCATTGCGTGCAGCCTGCCAGGCTTGTTCACATTGGGCAAGGGGAGCGCCCTGCGTCAGCGCCTGAAGCTGTTCGTTGACAGAGGCCATTTGTTCCTGCAAGGCATTTAGTGCTTTCTGATGAGATTGCAGCGCATTTGTGTATTCTGCATACGATGCTGCATAGTCGGTAGCGGCACTTACCCATTGTTCGGGTGGAAATGCCGCGTATTTGGATAAAAGGGATTGCAGAATCCTGGTGTTGCGCCGCAGTGATACACCCAATACGCATGCGCAGATACCGCCGCAAAGGATCAGTAAAATGCCGATAATCCGCACAACCGGGTCAGAAATCAGTATAAGACCGATACCTGCCAGCGCACCGAGTAAGGATACGAAAAGGGCAGGCCGCCCGTTGGCAGAACGGTGCTTTAGATAAAGCGCATGATCGGACGATGCCTGCTTCAAAGCATCCTCGGCAGATAGTCCCTGCAGAGGCGCAATCGGAGCAGGGGCAGACGGAGGGGGCGGAAGGAGCTGTGCCTGCGTATGAATGTTTTCGCGTTCCTCGCGGAGCATACGCAGACGAAGCAGAGCGTTTTCGGTCTGTTCCAGAGGTGGATATTGCTGACATGTCTGCAGCAAGGCATTGACACGTTCTGCAGCGGTCTGCAGCGAGGTTTCCGCTGCGGCGAGCTTTTCGTTATAGCTGTGATTTGCAGCGTATTGCAGTGCTGACAGGTGATTATCCAGTTGCTTGTGATAGGTATCAAGATATGCCTGACGATCATGGATTTTCTGGGATTGTGCGTGTAGATCGGACAGCTCCTGCAGCTTGCTTTTCAATGCATCGCGTTGGGCTTCTGCTTGCGGAAGCAGACCGGTCTTATTATGGCGGCAACGATTTTTCAAGTCCTTGAGTTTTTGCGCAAGATCATCGCTTGCACCGCTTTCATCACCTGTTGTAACGAGGGCATTGAGCCGACGGCGAAGAGATTCGTCGTTTGTTACAGGCAGGTCAGACAGACGCAGAAATCCTGCGCGGACAAATACTTCCTTTTCTACACCCAATAGTACTTGACCGCAGTTTTCGGCGGTCAATTCCATTACGGGCAGATTTGTATGTGTTTCGTAGGCGATAAAGTTGCCGAATGGGATCCGGCCTTTGCTGCTGCGCTCAATCGTAATGTCGCGCCCTTGCCAGCAAATATCCATTTTGCCAGACATGGGCTGGCCGGACCAGGGCGCATAGCGCTGCTTGTCGGCAAGGGAATCCTTTTTCGAACGCGAGCCGGTATCAATGCCGTAAAGCATGGAAACGATAAAGGCACACCAGGTACTTTTACCCCATTCGTTCGGGGCTTCAATTATATTCAGGCCTTTTTTAAAGGAAAGAGATCGATGCTCTAATTTTCCAAAGGTTGCAGTCATGGAATAGATTTTCATGGCAAGAGCACCTCCTGTCCGTCAAGAAGCCTGCGCGAGATCTCTGCGGCAAGCATGATCTGTTTTTGCGTTTGCTCGTCCGCTTCCTTTAAAGAATCTTTCAGTAAGGTAAAGTACATTCCTTCGAAGGAATCATTACCAATCGCGCTCCAAATATCTACAGGCGGAACGGTTCTGTCCCGCAATTCTAAATTGGAAAAACGCGAAAATTGTTCGTATAATGCGGCAAGATCGATCGGAAGGCTTGTTCCCTTAAAGGTAATGCGGTAAAAATCTGCATTTCCTATAGGCGGCAGCAGAGAGGAAAGCGCAAGCGCGCAGTTCTCAGGGGATGTGATCTCTAAATCAAAAAACTTTGGCGCATCTAACGGTACAAAACGCGCAGATGCCTGCTCATCGAGTGTAACGACAAGGACACCCTTTTGTCCTAGTTCGTCGTAACCGCGTCCCATTGGACAGCCGGGCCAGGCGCAAAGTGTCTTTCCTTCACGGAAATGGCCGCCTTTATGGATGTGTCCCAGCGCGAGATAGTCAAGGCCGCTTTCCTGCACCTGTGTGCCGGTTACAGGACAGTAGGGGGAGCTGATTTGCGTCGGATCACCGTGCAGGATACCGATGTTGTATTTTTGCGCAGATGATGCGCGGAAGTTCTCTAAAAGACCGGCACATTCCATTGCTGTATATCCTGCGCCGTAAATGCAGCAGGAAAGTTTTTCGATTATGACCGGTTCAATGGCTGGCTGGGTGAAAATATGGACATTTTCCGGCCATGCTTCGGTCGTCCATGCACTTTCTGTACAAGTATAGTCATGATTGCCGGGGGTTATAAAGACCGGGATCTTTACTTCCTCGAGCATGTTCCGCACAGCTAAGTAGCTGTCCTGTGTGTAGCTGCCGTCAAACAGGTCGCCGGATAAAAGCATGATATCACAGTTTTCTGCACGGCAGACGGCTGCAATTTTATTTGGGACCTCAAGCAGAGCACTTCGTAAAAGTGCAGCCTGCTGCGGTGTGCGGCACTGAATCGGTGAATCTAAGTGCCAGTCGGCACTATGAAGGATTTTAATCATACATATCCACCCTTTCCACGCTGCGACACAGACCCGTGTCTGTGTCAATCGTGAATAAAACGGCCTCGAGCTTTGTGGGGCCTTCTGCCCACTGATAATGTCCGGCCAGATCTCCCCGGAATTTTGCAACAGAGAGCTTCGGTTGAATGCCTAAAACGGAGTGTTTTGGGCCTGTCATACCCAGGTCTGTTACATAGCCTGTGCCGTCAGGAAGGATTTGGGTATCAGCGGTAGGTACATGGGTGTGCGTCCCCCAGATTGCGCTGATACGGCCGTCAAGCATATAGCCCATTGCAAGCTTTTCAGATGTTGCTTCCGCATGGATCTCCACAAGGATCAGCTTGGTGTCGATCTGCTTAAGAATATTTTCGACTTTCAGAAACGGATTATCGTGGCCGTAGTCCATATTGCACCGGCCGATCAGATTAATAATTACAACAGGACCGAATCGCGTATCGTATACGCCCCAGCCACGCCCCGGGGATTGCGGAGCAAAGTTTGCAGGGCGGAGAATACGCGGGCTGTCGTCCAGATAGTCGACGATTTGCTGTTTTTTCAAGGCATGGTTGCCTAAGGTGATCACATCAGCACCCGCATCAAGAAGATCTTCTGCCTGCTTAGGTGTGATTCCGACAATGCTGGCATTTTCTCCATTAACAACAACAAGGTCTGCCTGTGTCTGCTGTTTTAAGCGGCGTAGTGAGGACGATATGCGTTCTATACCGGGCGTGCCGACGACATCCCCGACAGCTAATACTTTTAAATCCATACGTACTCCAATCTAAATTATCTGACAGATTTGGCATATTCAGAAGGTGTAATTCCAAATTTTTCTTTAAATTGACGCGAAAAGTGATGAACAGTGGAGTAGTTAAGTGCAGAGGCAATTTCTGTAAAGCTCATAGAATTTTCGCGAATCATCCGTTTGCTTTCCTGCAGTTTGACTCTGCGGATATATTCACCCGGTGAAATCTGCAGATGCTTATGAAACAGCGCGGTAAGATAGCTGGGGCTAATATTGATACCCTTTGATACGATCGGTACAGACAGTCTGTCCCGGATATGCTGGCTGATATACTGTTGAGCATAACGAATCATCTGGTTTTCGTTTGCAATCGACAGGGGAGACTGAATTTTTTCCTGTGTGTTGTTTGTATTGTAAAGCAGAGTCAGTAAAAGCTGTGATAGCAGACTGATAATTATATCTGCAGAGTATTCGTTTGGGTGTTCGTTCTCTTGCAGCATTTGCTGCAGTAGCGCGACTGCCTTTTGAGAGGCACTGAATTTCCGGTTAAACAGACAAGAAAGATCTCTGCCGGAGGCAACAAAGGATAGGGAAATGTAGCAGGGAGCCACATCGGTATCTGCGTATTGCATATGAAATTGATCCGGCGCATAGAGCATCATATCGCCTTGTTGCAGAAAGAAGTCTTTTCCGTCAATCAAGGAGTGCAGGGAGCCGTTGTCGATGTAAGTCAGCTCCAGCATAGAATGTGATTCGCCGATGAAAACAAAGCCAGGTTCTTTTTCATGATAGAAAAAGGTATAGATCCCCCCGATTTGTAATGCAGGTTTTGTAATATTAATATCAAATTTCTCAGAGCAGGAGAATGTTTGAAGGGTGCTTCCGGGGTCAACGGTAGCACGGGCTTCACCGTTTAGCGGAATTAAGCGGAAATAGATATTGGGTTTGAGTGTTAAATATTTATCTAAGTAGAAATCGGTAAAAGTGATGTTATCTTCAGAGACAGAAAGGATGGCTGCACTGCGGCAGCAGATGGTCAGCGCCTCATTGGAACAATAGACATGGCTGTTTTCGCTGCGCAGATGTAAAATTTTAGGATCAATACTGTCGATTGTTCTCGGTTTTTCAGATTTTATGGTACCAAATTTCTGGAAGTCAACTGGATTTAAGTGTCCAAACATAGAAAACACCACCAATAAAGTCAAATGGAGCCACCGTCAGGTAGCTCCATTATTATACAACAAATAGTTTAAAATGGCAAATGTTTTTAACGCTGATACTCAAAATCAACATCATAAATACTCACTGTATCGCCGTCTTCGATGCCTAATTCCTCCAGACGGGCAAATAATCCGCATTTACGAAGCTGCTGATCAAAGTAGTTTCGCGATTCGTAATCGTCAAAGTTGATATTGGCAAGCATTCGTTCCAGCCAAATACCGCTGACGAGCCATGTGCTGCCGTAATGTTCGATCTCAAACGCATGAGGATCGGCAATTTCAGCAATCATTTCGACATATTCCGGTTCGTAAATGGTTACGGGCGGCAGAGAGCGGAGCTTTTCTGCAATTACACGCATCAAATTTTTTGTGCCCTGTGTAGTACCGGCAGAAATTTCATAGAGCTGGCAACCTGCAGCTTCAACATGCGCACGGAGTCGCTGCAGATTGTCCGATTCCGGTATAAGCAGATCTACTTTATTTGCAGCTACGATCATAGGCCTGTTGCTTAGATCAACACTGTAATTTTCCAGTTCTGCACAGATTGCGTCAAAATCCTCAACCGGATCCCTTCCTTCACTACCGGAGACGTCAATGACATGCACCAGCAGACGGCATCGGTCAATGTGCCGCAGGAAATCATGACCTAAACCGGCACCGTCGGCTGCGCCTTCAATAATGCCGGGGATATCTGCCATAACAAAAGATACGCCTTCATCTACGTAAATGACACCCAAATTGGGGAAAAGAGTGGTGAAGTGGTAGTTGGCGATTTTAGGACGGGCATTGGATGTTACGGACAGAAGTGTGGATTTTCCGACATTGGGGAATCCAACCAGACCGACATCTGCTAGTAGCTTTAATTCAAGAATGATATCACGCTGCTGACCGGCAAGTCCTGCTTTTGCAAAACGCGGGATCTGGCGGGTAGCGGTGGCGTAGTGCGCATTGCCCCAACCTCCGCGACCGCCTTTGGCGATCACAAAATCCTCACCGGTACTCATATCTACAATAACCAGATTGCTTTCTGCATCCCGCACAACTGTGCCGCGCGGCACCTGAATAATAAGAGATTCACCGCGTTTTCCGCTCATATTACGGCCTTGTCCGTTCATGCCGGATTGGGCAGAGTATTTGCGTTTATAGCGAAAATCAAGCAGTGTGGAAAGATTGTCATTCACACGCAGGATTACATTTCCGCCATGACCGCCATCACCGCCGTCAGGACCACCGGATGCTACATATTTTTCCCGGTGAAAAGCAACTGCGCCATCACCGCCGCGTCCGCCGGTTACGGTAATTCTGACCTTATCTACAAACATGACAGAGCCTCCTCGTTACAAAAATATAAAAACAAAAAGGCTGCCACATGGATATGCGGCAGCCTTTCCAAGTTTTATGCGCGATTACTGTGCGGCGTACACGGAGCACTGCCGACGATCCTTACCCTTGCGCTCAAACTTGACGGTGCCGTCAACGAGAGCAAACAGGGTGTCGTCGCTGCCGATACCGACATTGACACCGGGATGAATGTGGGTGCCTCTCTGGCGAACAAGAATGTTGCCAGCCAGAACGAACTGACCGTCAGCACGCTTTACGCCCAAACGCTTAGCCTCGGAATCACGACCGTTCTTGGTAGAACCGCCGCCCTTATGGTGAGCAAAGAACTGAATACCAATTTTCAGCATGGTGTTACACCTCCAAAACTTCGATATAATCTGGATAATCGTCCCGCATGCTGCACAAAGTGAGCATCATACCTGCAAGACCCGCCTGTACGGATTCTTCTTCATCGCAGGAAGCGGGGAGGGTCAGGGTGATGCGGGCATCCTCTTCCTTGACCCGGACCTTGGCCTTTGCGCCACAGACATCATTGATGGTGGCTTCAGCCATTCTAACGATTGCGGTGATGGCAGCACAGACAATGTCGCTGCCGGCCTCGGCATAGCCGCTGTGACCGGAGACGGAAAAGCCGGTGATTCTGTCATTCTCCGTAAAAAATTCGCATCTAGTCATAATTACAGTGCGATCTTGGTGATTTCCACCTTGGTGTAGGGCTGACGATGGCC
>JAZNNK010000105.1:0-4855 GCA_045580205.1 Faecousia sp. | reverse complement strand
CGCAATAGCTAAATTATATTCGCCCCAGCTGCCCGCAGGCAATTTAGCTGGCGATAGCCAATTTAGCTTGCGGAGCAAATTTAGCTCGCCGCAAGGCGAATATAGCTGAAAACAACGTAATTGTGGTATCACAATTACGGTGTTTTCATGGTGGACGATAACGGACTCGAACCGCTGACCCTGCGCACGTCAAGCGCATGCTCTACCAGCTGAGCTAATCGTCCGGATGCAGAAGTCATTATACTTTTGAAAAGGTGCTTTGTCAAGCTATTTTTTCAAAATTTACAACATACTTCTGCGAATTTACTGTTATGCGCCTTCGATCAGCGTTACCTTCGGTTTAGCTGCGATCCAACCGTACGCGATGCACGCCAGCGCGTGATCGTAGTAGCGCTCTATCTCCATCTCATAGGCACCGAAGCTGTCGCGGAAGGCCTCGTATTTCTCACGGGCCAGCGCTGCGTCTCCGCAGGCAAGCGGGATCATAAAGGATGCGACACCTTCCATAAAGTCTGCATGGCGCAATAGCAGTCGCATTGATACAGACTGCGGGCGGGTGGGCATGGACAGATGTGCCTGCGCGAGCGCTCTTCCTTCTGCAGCAAGGGCAGATACGGCTTCAAGCTTCTTAGCAGACTCGGGATTATAATAGGCGCCCTTTTCTGTATCGGCAGACTTTTCACCCTCCATGAAGGCAAAGTCAAATGTGTCGGTTACGCGCTGCAAATAGTCTTTGACGGTTTGCCATGCGTTGCCGTAGATATGCTGCAGGTAATCGTCCTGCAGGGCATCATAGTCGCAATCTCTGTCCATAAGTGCCTGCGCATAGATATACATATGCCAGCCGTTCGGGAAGAAGCTTCGCTGCGAGCCGTCCTCAACAAAGCCGTCAAGGCCCATCGTCTTCAGACCGCGAATATCCTCATAGATCCGGCGGCTGATGTACATCAGACCCGGATCGCAGTACTGATGCTTCCAGTAGTGATACTCATACGAGAAGGTCGGACCGTGCCACAGCCGTTTCCAGTCCTGCAGGAATGCCATATTCTCTTCTGCAGATTTCGGGTAGGCCCAATCGTTGCGCACATACTCCGGCGGGTCGCACAAGATGCTGTTTTCACTGATGCTGGCGGTGTAAGAGCGCGTAATGGGCGCGTACAACAGGGAAAAGCGCTCCGGATTACGGATACTGACGACCTGCGGCGCAAAAAGTGTATCAACATAGCAGATGAAGACGATCCGCGTTGCAAGACCCTTGGCGGTAAGCTTTTCGTCCAGCTCGTTCATGATCATCATATAGTAGTCGCTCGGACGCATCTTGCGGCACTCGTCGCACTCGCAGTGATTGCGGCTGCCGTCGGCCAGCCAGACATGCAGGTATGTAACATTCTGATGAAGCTCGGCATAGCGGACGATGCTGTCTGCCATTGTGCTTCTGACCTTAGGATTGGACATACACAGGTTGGTGTTGAGCGCAACACCCTGATACAGCTCGCGCTTGCCGTTAAGTAAAGCAAGACACTGTCTCTGCTCGTCAGTGAGAACCTGATCGGAGCTGGACCAACCGTCGGTCGATGCCAGTCCAAAGGGCTCGGCAGTCCAGCCGTGTCCCATATCGTGAAATTGCAGACCGCGCTTGGCAATCTCTGCCTCACACTGCCGCTTCCACTGAAGCACCTGCTCCTGCGATACAGGCTCGGCAGGGCGGTTCTTTTCGTTGTGCACGTGGGAATAATAAAGATTATAATAATAGAATGGAACATCAAACTCGAGCATATAGACATTTAGACCGAGCTTTGCATAATAGTCAATGGTATCAAGCATGGCCTGCTGGCTTTCTGCGCCCTCGTTGCAGTGGCCGCGAAAACGGTGATCCGCCATTTTGTGGTAAGAGGTGGGGGCGAGATCGCGCATAGGCACATAGTCGCCGTCTACACCGGGGTACAGCCAGCGGCAGCCGTTTTCCTGCAGCAGTCGGTAAACGGCAAACAGCACGCTTCGGGCATTGGAGCCGGCGAGGATGCCGCCATTTTCATCCGTCTGGATATGGATGACATCATCTAAAACAGGGTCTTTTGCTTCGCACGCAATACAGAAGTCCTCCATAAGACCCAGACGAAAGCCGTCTTTGGCTGACGGATCATAGCTGATCTCGATCTCGCCGCATTGCGGCATCATCATCCGCAAATATTTTTTTAGTTCCTCTGCTGCAAAATCAATGACATGGTCAGCGCGTATTTTATTGATTCTGAACATACAATCCCTCCGTGAAACCAGATATATGCGTATCATATCATGCATCCGGCGTACTTGCAAGCGGCTAAACGATTTCTTTTGGGTAAAACAGGCCTTTGTGTTTGACGGTGGCGTGCAGATATGCTACTATATAAAAAAGAAGGAGTGAGCCATATGAAAAAGCGCGCGCGTTTTCCTGTCGGCCTGCGTACCGCAAAAACGGCAGTTGCGATCGTGATCGCGATGCTCATCGTTGACAGCTACGGCGCAACGGCCTCGCGGCTGATCTTTGCAATGCTTGGCGCGATGACAGCCATGCAGCCGACATTTCGGGAATCCGTCGAGTCGAGCCTTACACAGATCGTCGGTGTTCTGATCGGCGCGGCAATGAGCATCGTTTTGCTGGCGCTGCCTGTATCGCATGTTGCTGCCTCGGGGATCGGTGTAGTCCTGGTGATCACGGCGTATAATCTGGCGCATATTACTTTTTCGCCTGCGCTTCCGTGCTTTATTGTCGTGATGATCTGCACCTCGGCGGATATTGAGCCTATTGCGTATGCGTTTGGTCGTATTTGGGACAGTGCGATCGGATTGGGCGTGGGTATGCTGATCAATACGATTATTTTTCCGTATGATAACAGCCGCCAGATCCGCGCCTCGGTAGAGGGTCTGGATAAGACGGTACTTTCGTTTCTGGAGGATATGTTTGACGGAGACGATATCTTGCCCGATGCACAGAAAATGGCGATGCAGCTGGCTGTATTAGATCGTCAGATGAAGATATTTTCCAATCAGAAGCTTCTTTTGCGGCTTCGCAGGCAGCGCGAGCAGATCGCTGTATTTCAGCTTTGTGAGCGAAAGGCGCAGGAGCTTGTGGCGCATATGGAGGTTTTGTCGCATATGCAAAAGCTCGGTTGTCTGGATGAGCAGACACGCGCAAGCCTGCAGCAAAGCGGCGCAACGATTGCGGATATGCGCATGAACGGAGAGCAGACACCGGCGGATGTGGTAACAAATTACCATGTACAGCAGATTCTGCAGCTGCGCCGGCAGCTGTTGGAGGCGCTGAGCAGTCTTTATTCTAAAAAAAGGAGCACACATCGTGATTGAGCGAAGCGTTTATATGCACGAAATGGTCCCGCTCATGCAGGAAAGCCTGGCGGCGGGGCAGCCGGTGCGTTTTTCGCCGAAGGGCCGCAGCATGCTGCCAATGCTTCGGCAGGGAAGGGATACCGTTACATTATCGCCCGCGACACATCCTTTGAAGCGCTATGATATTCCGCTGTATCGCCGCGATGATGGAAGCTATGTGCTGCATAGGATCGTCGCGGTCGGGAAGACCTATACCTGCGTGGGCGACAGCCAGTTTATATTGGAAAAAGAAATCCGGCAGGATCAGATCCTGGGCGTTGTAACGGCTTTTTCACGCGACGGCCGGCAGATATCCGTAGAAGACCCTGCATACAGACTGTATGTCCGGCTGCTTGATGGGACACGTCGTGTGCGGTGGTTTTTTGTGCGTGCCGCAAGAAAGCTCCGTCGCATTTTTCAGAGTGTGTAGTGGTCGGAGGAGACAATGTTGGACAGAAAGAAACTGACGCAATATATCGTTACCGGTGTGCTTGTTTTGCTGGTGGTCTCAACACTTGCGTGGATGATTTTTTATCTCGTATTTTTTGAGAAGAAGATCGGTATATGTATGAATGATCTGCACAATGTTGCCGCACAGCGGTACTGTGATGCGCTGACGGAAGCGCTGACTGCGCAGGGGTATCGCGTTACAGTTGTGGACGCGAAAGGGGATGCCGCAGAGCAGAGCCGCCAGGTACAGGCATTTGTAGAGGAAAAATACGATGCACTTGTGCTCAGTCCTGTGGATACCGCTGCGCTTCCTGTGCTGGCGCGTCAGGCGCAAAATATACCTGTTATACTTACCGGCTGTCCGATGCCCAAGTCCGGCATGGAGCAGTGGCTGTCGATGTATTATGTGGGAACAGACCCGTCGCAGGCGGGTGTTGTGCAGGCAGAGATGGTGCTCTCGCTTCCCGATAAAGGGGATATAAACGGCGACGGTGCAGTCAGCTACCTGCTGCTTTGCGGCCCTGCCGATCAGGAGGAGACTGCCGTCCGCAGCAACGGATTGCGTACTCGATTGGAAAACAGCACCGCAGCTGCCCGCATGCTGGAAATTCTGTCGACAGAGGGCGATCAGCAGCTTGCGCAGGTAAAGACTGCAGCAAGCCTTGCCCGGCTGGGCAAGGATATTGAAGTGATCGTGTGCAATACAGATACGATCGCTTTGGGTGCGCTGGAGGCAATTATAGATGGCGGACGTACTGTCGGCGAGGATGTGTATCTGCTTGGAATCGGCGGTGATATGCAGGCGCTGGAGAAGATCAAAAGCGGCTCGATCTCCGGAACGGTCGCGGAGGATGTAACGGCACTTTCTGAAAAGGTGGCAGAGGTGCTTGGTATACTGTTTGATAATATGCAGGCGGAGTGGTCATATTATGTAAACCACGCATCGATCACACGCGATACATTAGTCAGCAATATAGGTCAGTAAAATCGGGCGGCCATACAGGCCGCCCGATATCGTTATATAAAATTATTCCGGAAG
>JAZNNK010000104.1:0-7824 GCA_045580205.1 Faecousia sp. | reverse complement strand
ATCACTGTGGAGCAAGATCCAGTGTAAATAAAAGCATGCAGTACGAACACCGTACTGCATGCTTTTTATTTAATACTGTGTCGGTTCAATATGCCAAATTTCCTCTGCGTACTGACGGATCGTGCGGTCCGAAGAGAATTTTGCACCGCTTGCCACGTTCAAAAGGCATTTGCGGCCAAACGCAATCCGATCTGCATAATCGCGGTTTGCGCGCAGCTTTGCTTCAAGATAAGCATCGTAGTCCATCAGCAGGAAATAGTGATCTGCCTGATGCCAGTGCGTTCCGTCAAGCAAAGCATGATACAGCTCCCTTTGATCATCATCTGTCGGAACCGTTCCGTCTACCAGCGTATCAACCGCGCGGCGCAGACGCGCATTATGATCATAAATCCAACGCGGATTATAGCTTGCTCTGGATGCATTGATATCCTTTACCGTTGCACCGAAAATATAGTTATTTTCCATACCGGCTTCCTGAACGATCTCCACATTCGCGCCGTCAAGCGTACCGAGCGTAACAGCACCGTTCAGCATCAGCTTCATATTGCCTGTACCGGACGCCTCTGTTCCGGCAGGAGATATCTGCTCAGAAATATCTGCGGCGGGAATAATATGCTCAGCGTAGGAGCAATTATAGTTCTGCACAAAAACAACACGCATCTTATCGAACATATCCGGATCGTTATTGATCATTCGTGCAATCCGGTTGATATATCGTATAATCGCCTTCGCGCGCGCATATCCCGGCGCAGACTTTGCTCCAAACAGATAAACTGTCGGTTGAAAATCCGTCAGCGAACCGTCCTTGAGGCGGAAATAAATATCGACAATAGACAGTGCATTCAGAAGCTGGCGTTTATACTCATGCAGGCGCTTTACCTGAACATCAAATAGAAAATCCGGATTGAGCTTAATCCCCTCCAGCTTTTCCACAACCTTGCAAAGCTGTTCCTTCTTCTGCCGCTTAACGGCGTTGAACTGACGAACCATATCGTCATCGATCATCGGCTTTAATTTATTAAGCCGATCAAGATTCTTTAAGAAATCACTGCCGATGCGATACTTGATCAGCTGTGTCAGTTCAGGATTACACAGACCCATCCAGCGGCGCGGCGTAACACCGTTGGTCTTATTCTGAAAACGTTCAGGAAATGCCTCATACCATTGACGGAAGCAATCATCCTTCAAAATCTGGGAGTGAATTTCCGCAACACCGTTTACATAGCTTCCCACATAAACACTAAGATTTGCCATATGCGCTGTATTATCTCGAACAATAAACAGCTCCGGATGCTCTGCACGCAGCTTCTGATCAATGCGCAGGATGATATCCACAATCTCCGGCACAACGCTTCTGAGAAGATCTAAGTTCCATTTCTCAAGCGCCTCTCCCATAACTGTATGGTTCGTATAGGAGAATGTCTTCTGTGCAATCGCAAAGCTCTGCTCGAAGTCCATGCCCTCTTTCATCAGTAAACGAATCAACTCGGGGATCGACATCGCAGGATGCGTATCATTAAGCTGAACAGCATAAAAATCCGCAAAATGACTCAGGTCGTTTCCATGCGCAGACTTATATGTCCTGAGCATATCCTGCAGCGATGCAGAGCTAAGCACATACTGCTGCTTAATGCGAAGGCGCTTGCCCTCCCACGTGGAATCATTCGGATACAAAACGCGGGTAATATCCTCTGCTTTATTTTTCTGTGCCAACGCACGGAGGTAATCCTGATCGTTAAATGCGTTAAAATCCAGTTCTTCTTCCGCCTCACACTGCCACAGGCGGAGTGTATTGATATTTTGTGTATCATAGCCTATGACCGGCACATCGTAAGGTACAGCAAGGACTGTATGATCCGGAAATTGCACCTTTACCGTATGGTTATAACGGCGATAGGACCAGGGGTCTCCATACTTTGCCCAATCATCGGCACCCTCTGCCTGACTGCCATTTTCATCAAACTTCTGCTTAAAAAGTCCAAAACGGTATCTCAATCCATAGCCGGACAGAGGAATATTCGTACTTGCAGCAGAATCTAAAAAGCATGCTGCCAGTCGGCCCAGGCCGCCGTTACCTAAAGCTGCGTCTTCCACATCCTCCAATATGGCCAGATCGACTCCGCGCTCGGCAAAAAGCTGCTTCATCTCATCGAGAATGCCCAAATTGTACATATTGGAATATACCAGCCGGCCAATCAAATACTCCGCAGATATATAATATGCCTTTCTTTGATGCATGCGCGTATGCTTGCTCTGATTCCAGTTGTCGCTGATCGTCATCATGATCGCCTCGCCCAGCGCCTCATGCAACTCCTGCGGTGTTGCTTCTCTTAAGGACACATCATGGGTATATTTCAGCTTTGCCTCTGTCCATTTGAGAATGTTCAGGCAATTATAATTCATGGTTCATTTCTCCTTGATTTCCGTATTTCTGACTCCCTAAACGGTCATAAATTTTACTCATTTGATAGATCTTGTTCGCAAGATCATCTCCATAACTATCTTCAGAAGCCCTCCATGTCCAGTTCTCATCTGACATTTTCCCGGGGAAATTCATTCTCCCTTCGCCACCAAGCTCCAGATAGTCTTGCATTTGGACGATACAAACATCCGACACGCTTCTATATGCCGTGCGGATCACGCTCCATACGGCCCTTTCCGCATCCGACAGCCCCATATATGCCCTTGCATAAGAAGCCGTCTCCTCCTCTAAGGAATCCAACCACTGACAAACCGTCATATTATCATGTGTTCCGGTATAGCAAACGCTGTTGCGCGTGTAATTATGTGGAAGATAAGCACAGGACTCTCCGCTATCAAAAGCAAATTGCAAGACCTTCATACCGGGATAGCCGGAGGCATCACGCATATCCAGCACCTCCTGTGTTAAAAAGCCAAGGTCCTCTGCAATAAATCGATATTGGGGCAACGCTTTTTTTACTGTATCAATAAATTCCATACACGGCCCTTTGATCCATTGACCGTTTCTTGCAGTTGCATCTCCGTACGGAACCGACCAATACGCTTCAAACGCGCGAAAATGATCCAGACGCACGATATCGTATATCTTCCCTGCTGCTGCAAGGCGATGGAGCCACCATACATATTCATCTGATGCAATCGCATCCCAATTGTACAATGGGTTTCCCCATAACTGACCATCTTCAGTAAATGCATCGGGAGGGCATCCTGCCACACATTTTGGTGTCAAATCTTCATTTAACTGAAACAGCTCAGGGTTTGCCCAGACGTCCACCGAGTCCATAGGCACATAGATCGGCACATCTCCAATAATAGAAATGCCGTTAAGATTGGCATATTCCTTCAGCGCCCTCCACTGTTTATCAAACACATACGCAATAAACTGATAAAAACGGATATCCTCCTGCAACGCAAGCCGTGCCTGCCATAGCGCATCAGCCTGCCTGTATTTCAAACCGTCATCCCATGCATACCAGGGCGCTCCGCCATTATGTTCCTTAAGTGCCATAAACAGAGAATAATCCGGCAGCCATCCACTGTTCTCCCGGCAAAACGCCTCGAACTGCATTCCTGCAGAAAACCGGTTAAACGCCAGACGGAGGATCTGCAGACGGTTTGCATACAGCAGGCCAAAATCCACCCTGTTTTCATCTGTGTTCCAATGAACCGCCGCGATCTCCTGCCTAAAGAGCAATCCTTCTTCTACCAGCAGATCAAGGTCAATCAAGTAAGGGTTACCCGCAAACGTAGAATATGACTGATAGGGAGAATTCCCATAACCTGTCGGCGTCAGCGGAAGGACCTGCCAATAGCTTTGTCCTGCTTTCTTCAGAAAATCGACAAACGCATACGCGTATTTGCCCATCGTGCCTACGCCGTAGGGACCGGGCAAAGAGGTAATATGCATTAAAATACCGCTGCCGCGCATAACCTTTCTCCTTCAGTCCTTCACTGTTTTTTACACAACAGACTTCATAAAAATGCGCCTGCATACGTGCATCTATTCTGTCTATGAGCATACCGCTTTTTTGCAGTTTTGTCAAGGAAAACTATTGCAAACACACACTTTTTGAGGCTTTAAAGTCAAGTTTTTCCAGTATACACAATGTACAAACGCAGTTAAATAAAACAAGCCCGCCAAACGGCGGGCTTGTAATATGTATTGGAATTAGGCTTCCAGGTTGATGCCTGTCTCCTTATTGAAAACATGGCAAACATGTCCGGCAAAATCAAACTTGATCTCTTTTCCGGCGCACAGGGCAGATATCTCAGCACCTGTCATGTCCATTGTGGAAACGATAATGACGATATCCTTTCCATTCGAGGTTGCATGCAGGTGGATCGAGGAACCCATAAGCTCATGAACATCGATCGTAGCTGCAACGCCATCACCCTCGCTGAGGCTGATATGCTCAGGACGCAGACCCAGAACGACATCTTGCGGTTGGACATTGTTTGCAGCCAGCTTTGCCTGCTTCTCTTCGGAAAGAGCAACTGTGTAGCCGTCCAACTCTACCGCATACTTATCACCCTGCTTTACAAGCTTTGCATCCATAAAGTTCATCTGGGGAGAACCAATGAAGCCTGCTACAAACAGGTTGTAGGGGTTATTGAAAACCTCCTGCGGTGTGCCGATTTGCTGAATGAAACCATCCTTCATAATAACGATACGATCACCCAGAGTCATAGCCTCTGTCTGGTCATGTGTAACGTAAACGAAGGTAGTGTTAACACGATTGCGCAACTTAATGATCTCAGCACGCATCTGATTGCGGAGCTTAGCGTCCAGGTTGGACAGAGGCTCGTCCATCAACATAACCTTAGGATCACGAACGATAGCACGGCCGATAGCAACACGCTGACGCTGACCACCGGACAAGGCCTTCGGCTTACGACCCAGATACTGAGTGATATCCAGGATCTCAGCCGCTTCCTTAACCTTGCGGTCGATCTCGTCCTTCGGTGTATGGCGCAGCTTAAGTGCGAATGCCATATTATCATAAACTGTCATATGCGGGTACAGAGCATAGGACTGGAAGACCATCGCGATATCGCGATCCTTCGGTGCGACGTCATTGACCAGACGGTCGCCGATGTACAGCTCTCCGTCGGAGATCTCTTCCAGACCAGCGATCATACGCAGTGTGGTGGACTTACCACAGCCGGAAGGACCAACCAGAACGACAAACTCACGGTCTTCAACTTCAAGGTTGAATTCCTGAACTGCCACGACGCCCTCGTCAGTAACCTGCAGGTTGACCTTCTTCCCCTCTGCCTGTTCGCCCTTCTTCTTTTTCTTCTTGGCTTCTTTTTCATCGTCGCCGTTGAAGGGATAGATCTTCTTGATGTTTTTCAGTACTAAACTTGCCATTTTCTTACAACTCTAAGCACACCGACTCCTCGCGTATGCCCTCGCCGACGCCCATATATAAGCGTTCGGTATTACGACAGGTCTCCACACTGCCGCACCGTGAGTTAAACGGATTTTTTCCTCCTTTTTTGACACAGAATATCTAAAAAGTGGAGTAGAATACCCTATGCCAAGATATTAATATAATAGCACATATCCACTACTTATGCAAGCATAATTTTCCTCGTTTTCCGGAAATTTATCTTATTTCTTCAGAATAAAACATCCATCTTCCGGACGCTCCAGTGTGCAGCTGAAATATGCCTTCATTGCCTTTTGTAAATACTCTGCATCCTGTACGCCGGCCGTTTCATAGCTCGAATGCATTGCCAGTTGTGCAAGTCCGATATCTACAGTTGGAACAGAGATGTGCGATGCGGATATCCTGCCGAGTGTACTGCCGCCACGAAGGTCAGCGCGGTTATAAAACGTCTGCACAGGCACCTTTGCTTCTTGACATATACTCCGGAAGATCGCTGCAGCTGCGCCGTCTGTGCAGTAACTCAGATTCGAATTAAATTTGACCACAATGCCGCCATTTAATGTCGGTGCATTATTCTGATCTGCGTACTCCGGATGATTCGGATGAACTGCATGCGCATTATCCGCCGAGACCATAAACGACTGACCGAGCATCTGATACTTATCCAGAGACAGGCTGTCGCAAATCCGTGTCAATATATCCTCCAGCAGGCTCGCATCAGCACCCTGCACAGAGCCGGAACCTACCTCTTCGCTATCAAACACGCACAGCACAGGAATATTTTGACTTTCATCCGCTTCCATAAAGCCGCGCGCGCAGCACCATGTACATTCCAGATCATCCAGTGCAGCAGAAGAAATATATTCCTGATCAACGCCCCAAACACAAGATTTCTGACGAATATATAAATATAGGTCATGCCCAAGGACCTTACCGCCTGCCTCTTTTTCAATAAGCGCGTTAATTTTTCCTGCTGCAGCCTTGCCGCCGGCCAGTGCGACTGTATCAACTGCCGGATTCCACGCGTATCCTTCATTTGCCTTCGGATTCATATGGATTGCAACATTCGGCATCATCAAAAGGTCTGCATCGATATCGATCAGACGGCTCTTTACACCCTCCGGCGTTTCCACAAAAACGCGACCGGCAACAGATAAGGGTCTGTCCATCCATGTGCTGATAAGCATCCCGCCATATTTTTCAGTAGCCAGTCGGGTGTATGTTCCTGCCAGCTCTGCATTTTCCTTAAGCTTAAAACACGGGCGGTCGGAATGCGTCGCGCTCATAAGAAAACCCTTCGGTGTTCCTTTCGGCACGGAAAACGCAATCATCGCGCTCTCTCCCCGTGTTATATAGTATTTTCCTCCGGGAACCAGCTCCCATCGGCTGCTCTCATGCAACTGCACATAACCGGCATCGACGAGCTCCTTTGCAAGATTGGCAACTGCATGATACACACTATGCGACTGATCCAAAAAATCTGTTAATGCCTGAATCGTTTTATTCATTGATAACCTCCCAAAATTCTTAACATTATACCCACAATTTAAATCTTATTTTACATCTTCTAACGTACAGTGTCAACTGTGAGGCGCATATTTTCTCCACAGGTCGAAATTTGTCAAAAGTTGCATTATTATCGGTTTTTTGTCGTAAAATGCGTATTTTTGTCGTACGATTGTTCTTATTTTTCCTTGCAAAATCAAACACATTATGCTAAATTATATTTGTCGCAACATGGCAGCACGCGGCTGCCATTACGGGGGATACACTACACTAAGTCAGGAGAGGAATTTATGGACAACCACACAACCGTAATAATCGCAGATAACTCAGAAGAGTTCTGCAGCAGTCTGGCCGCCGCCTTACAACGCTCCGGCGGTTTCCAGATTTTAGGAACAGCCAACGACGGAGAGCAAGCGATCCGAATGATCAACGAGCGAAAACCACATATTCTGGTACTGGATATGATGCTTGCCAAGCAGGATGGCATTGCTGTTTTAAAAGCTATCTCTTCTATGGACAGAAAACCCGTTACCCTTGCTACATCCAGATTTGTAACCGACTATGTCGCATCCGCAGCCGCAAACTTAGGCGTTCGCTATCTGATGCTTAAACCGTGTGATATGACCGCCCTGGTAGAGCGCCTTGAGGAGATCCGGGGAGGAGAAAATCTGCGTCAGCCTACTGTCAGACGCACCGGTCAGACCAGTATCGAGACAATGGTTACCAACATTATCCACGAGATCGGTGTGCCTGCGCACATCAAAGGTTATCAGTACTTGCGCGAAGCGATCATCATTGCTGTAGGTGATATGGATGTCATTAATGCCATCACCAAGGTATTGTATCCTCAGGTAGCAAAGACCTTCCAGACCACACCCTCCCGTGTAGAAAGAGCTATCCGTCATGGCATCGAAGTGGCGTGGGATCGCGGTGATCTTGACAC
>JAZNNK010000103.1:0-4130 GCA_045580205.1 Faecousia sp. | reverse complement strand
GTTAAATACAAAAGACCGTAGCCGGTGGCCTGCGTACGACCCAGAGAGCCGCCGTAGCTGAGACCCTTGCCTGTCAGAACGCCGCCCTCATAGCTGCCGCGAATCCGGCGGTACATGCCGTACATATAACCGATCTCACGGCCGCCGACGCCGATATCGCCTGCCGGTACATCGGTATCCGGTCCGATAATCTTATAAAGCTCTGTCATAAAGCTCTGGCAAAAGCGCATGATCTCACGGTCAGACTTGCCCTTGGGATCAAAATCCGCGCCGCCCTTTGCACCGCCGAGCGGCAGGCCAGTCAGCGCATTTTTGAAGATCTGCTCGAAGCCTAAGAACTTCATAACACTTAAGTTGACTGTCGGGTGGAAACGCAGGCCGCCCTTGTACGGACCGATCGAACCGTTATACTGCACGCGGTAGCCGTTATTGACATGCGCCTGACCTGCATCGTCGACCCAGGGAACGCGGAACATCAACACGCGCTCGGGAATGAGCAGACGCTCTAAAAGCGCCTCGCGGCGGTAAACCGCTTCATTTTTATCAATGATCGGACGCAGAGATTCAAGAACCTCCTCTGCCGCCTGGTGAAACTCCGGCTGACCGGGGTTTTGCGCCACGACCTGTTTTTTTACTTCATCAATATAAGACATAGGACACTCCTCCTTAAAAGATAGAGCCTATTGTAGCATATCCGCGCAAGAATTACAAGTGTCCACCGCAGAAATCCTTTACAAAATCGTAACTTTTATCCAGCGAACCGTCTCTTTACTTTTTTATACAGAGATGATATGATACAAAAAAAGGAAGTGAACCTCATGAAGTTGAATAAATGGGTATTTCGCGCGATCATCGGTGTGCTTGCCGTTGTGTGTATTGCAAGCGCATGGTTCCTTACCGACTATTTCATCGACTCGGCAAAGGAGAAGGAAAAATACGACGACCTTGCCGGTCTTGTTGAGCAAAACAAGCCCTCCGGCGGTGATGTAGAGATCGGCATTCCCGAACAGTTTATCGATATCAAGGACCCTGAGACCGGAAAAACGGTACGGATCCTCAAGCAGTATGCGCAGGTCTATCAGCTGAATAACGACCTCGTCGGCTGGATCTCCATTCCCGGCACGGTCATCAACTACCCTGTCATGCAGACCCCTAACGACCCCGATTACTACCTGCACCGCAACTTCTACCACGAGGAGGTCAAGCAGGGCGCGATCTACGCCTGCGGTCTGTGCGATGTGGACAAGCCCTCCGATAACATCACGATCTTCGGCCACAATATGCAGGACGGCTCGATGTTTACGGATCTGATGAAATATCAAATGGAGGATTTCTGGAGAGAGAACCGCCTCATCCAGTTCGACACACTGACCGAGCAGCACACCTACGAGATCGTATCTGTGTTCAAAACGAGCGTTTTTGGCGAAGGTGCGATCACCTACCACACAGTGGTGGACTTCGCTTCTGAAGACGAATTTTACGGCTTTGTCGACCGCATTAAGCTCTTCGATTTTTATGAGACCGGTGTCTTCCCTGAATACGGTGAAAAGCTCATCTGCCTGTCCACCTGCGAATATACACTGGAAAACGGACGGTTCGTCGTCCTTGCAAGACGCCTCAGCTAAAATGCTTTGCCTCCCCTTCACAGGGGAGGCTTTTTTTATGCAGCCGCACGGTCCTTTTCGTGCTGCGTGCCGAAATAGAACGACACCACCATTGAAATAATGACCATTACATGATCGCCGCTGATGACCCCGCGCAGCGCAAGAATCATAAACACACCGACCACCATAAGCGTAACGATCGTCTTTACCTTGATCAGTGCGGCAAGATTTTTCACAATACTATCCATACTTCAATCCTCCTATGGCTTATGATAAGCTTTTAGCTCCTTGATATCGTGCTGGCACTCCTGCATTTGCCCCTCAAGCTTATAGGTGCGCTCGATGAGGTTATTATGCCGGTTGACCTTCTCCTCAAGCTGGGACAGTCGATACTGTGTCAGCTTCTGGGCAGCAAGGATGCCGAAAAGCGAGCCCAAAAGCGTGCCGGCAAAGCCAAGAACCGCCACTACAACAGCCTCTGTCATGCTCCCGCCTCCATTCCCAGCAGGATGCGCCACGATTTATTGCGCGCAGTCAGCTCCCCGTCGACCCAGCAGCCGTGCTCGCTCTGAAAGCGCATGACAGCAGCAGTAAATTTTACACCTGCGATGCCATCGACCTGACCGACCTCATGATAGCCGAGCGCCGCAAGGCGCTTTTGCACTGCCTCTACAACCGCATGATAACGGTTTTTGCCTGCAGATACGGTTATAGTCTTACGGAGCGTCTCCGGCCCTGCGATCCCATCTATTTTTGCGCCGCAGGCTGCCTGTACCTCCCGGATAAACATCTCCAAAGAGGAAATTCCTGCCTGCGTTTTACCGTACCCGTTAAGACCCAAAGCCTTCATGACAGCCGGATAGTCCTTATATGCGTAATCCTGATCACAGATCACGCCGGCGATCTTGTTGGATCGGATATAGTTCGTCTCCCCGCCAAACTGCCACATACCATATGCGCCGGTGTATGTACACGCCGAGTTCCATTGTGCAATCCACTTGTCAAACCGGCTCAATTTTTCTGTATGGGTATAATCCGACAAAAAATACGCGGTTGAGTAGATGCCGGCATAATATCCCGCCGCTTCCAGGGCATCGCAGAAGGTTATCACGATATCGGTCAGCAGATCCTTGCCGAGCGCCTGCTGTACCTTGTCCTCGATATCCATATAAACGGGATATTCAAATCTTTTGCCTTTGAGCACATGATCTATAAGAAAGTCTGCCTCCGCCTTCGCCTCCGCCACCGTTTTTGCCATCGAGTAGTGATAAACACCAACCGGAAGCTCGCGGCGCTTACATTCGGCATAAAAGTCCTCAAAGCAGGTGTCCTTCGTCAGATGATAAGCGCCCCGCAGGATCACAAACTCTACGCCCTCCGCTACTGCCTTGTCGAAGTTAAATCCCTTTTGCCACTTAGATATGTCAATACCAAATTGATTCATCCCTTAGATTTCCTCGACATTACTGTACTGCGCTTCGATCTTTGCGTTGATCTCGGCAAGGTCTGCTTCGCTGAGCACACCCTTTTCGTGCCATCCGGCCGCGTTTAAGATGATCTGATAATCAGCCATTTTACCAACGGCATTAAGGAATCCTTTTTTCAAAAACTCACACAAACGAAACATTTTAATACCCCCTATACATTTGCACCTGTTGTAAGAATCGCATTTTGCAACTCGGTAAATTTGTTATCAATATAGGTCTTGGTGTCTGCCACATACTCCACTTCCATGTACGCCTCCGCATCGTTTATAATTGTGGTATTCAGCTTATTCGTGGCAAGCGCGGCGAAAGCGCTCATCTCCGCTTCACTGATATTTGTACGAATCGGCTCTCTCAGACGAAATAATACCGTTAGTGGTGTACCAGCATCATATTGCTTTTTGAGATACGCCTTAACTTCATCCACCGTTGTTCCAACAACTTCGGTGGGTAAAGCAATTTGCACAAAATTCTTAGCAGAAAAAGCACTTACCTCTGTAGGTGTAGATTGCGCTGCAAAATAAATTCCGTGAGAAAACAAGCCTTCTTTATTTCCCCAAACATAAGCGGGTGGCTTCGCATCACCATTTGGTACTCTGAACACGGTAAGACCATTAACTTCAAATAGTCCTCCCACCGACTCTGTGCCGTCCAAAGTAACTATTTTAGTATTTTGAACCGCCTCGCCACTTGCAAAATCCTTGTAATCCGCAGACCATTGTTGCCCGTTATCATCGGTGTAATTGCCGCCGGTTTTCACCGGAACACCGGACAGGCCATCGGGCGTGGATGTGATTAGATTTTGCGGGGTCTTATATGGCTCGTAGGTCAAGGCTGTTGTGCCGATGTTGAGCATAGGATATATGTTACCCGATATCTCATCTGTTGTAGCGTTTATTAATATATATACTTGTACTGATGTTGTATCTTCTATAGTGAACGTTGCACTCTTAGTAGTTACGCTCAGCGCAGCATAGGTAGTTGAATTAGAATATACACGCAATGTTGCAGAGGCGCTTAGTGTACCTTTATAACTGAAAGT
>JAZNNK010000102.1:0-10548 GCA_045580205.1 Faecousia sp. | reverse complement strand
TGGAGAAGTCGTTGCCGCAGACCATGTGGGCGCAGGCAATGGAGATCGTGTTCTGCTGGTTACGGGAACGGTTGCATCAAAGTTTTCAATGGAATCGCCGGTCGATGCGGCTGTTGTTGCGATTCTGGATCAGGAGGGCGGCCATGTCAGCCCATGAAATGCTGATCGCCATTATGGCCATCTTTGCAATAATTGGTGCCATTGACAGGATATTCGGAAACAGGCTGGGGCTTGGGCAGGAATTTGAAAACGGCATTCTTTCGATGGGATCTCTGGCGCTTGCAATGGTGGGAATTATTGCGATCGCACCGGTGTTAGCGTCTGTGTTAAAGCCGATAGTCGTTCCGGTATACGAATTTCTCGGAGCAGATCCTGCCATGTTTGCCGGAACGATCTTAGCCTGTGATATGGGCGGCGCATCTTTGGCACAAGCCTTGACAGAAGATCCGCAGGCAGCTTTGCTTGGCGGTGTTTTAGGCGGTTCTATGCTGGGTGCAACGATTGTATTTACAATTCCTGTTGCGCTCGGGATATTGGCACCGCAGGATAGACCTGCGCTTGCAAAGGGAATCCTGGCAGGCATAGTAACAATCCCTGTTGGTATATTAGCAGGCGGAATTGTGGCCGGATTTCCGGTCGTGATGGTGCTTCAGAATCTGATCCCGATCGTACTCATCGCTGCGCTGATCGCGTTAGGCCTGTGGAAAGCGCAGGATCTGATGATCAAAGGCTTTTCAGTTTTCGGTAAGGCAGTTGTTGCGCTTATTACCGTTGGTTTGGTCTGTGCTATTGTAGAAAGCTTGACGGGATATCGCATTATACCGGGCATGGCACCGATTGAGGACGGATTTTTAACGGTAGGTTCGATTGCGATTGTGTTAGCCGGAGCATTTCCGCTTGTGTATGTGGTAACACGACTTTTAAAAAAACCGCTTATGAAGCTTGGACGGGCCTTGGGTATTAATGATACGGCGGCGGGGGGTCTGATCGCAAGTCTTGCAAATTCGATTGCAACCTTTGGTATGGTAAAGGATATGGACCGGCGTGGGAAGGTGGTTAATATTGCGTTTGCCGTATCAGCGGCTTTTGTATTTGGCGATCATTTAGGCTTTACGGCGGGATTCGCACCGCAAATGCTTCCTGCGGTGATCGTAGGCAAGCTTGCCGGCGGCGTCAGTGCGGTTGCTGTGGCGCTGTGGCTTACGAGGCAAAAGGATTAAGGCTAAAAAAGGAATAATTTTGCATAAAACCAATAATGATATTGACAAAACTGCCTGTGAAACGATATAATGCATTCAATATAAAAATGCTTTGAAGAGAAGAGTATCCGGCTTTATATCGGTCAGAGAGCCCCGGCAGGTGAGAGGGGGTACGAGGCAAACCGGAGAACATGGTCTCGGAGCGGAGCCTTCGATACAGTAGGGGGCTACGGGCGCGCCCGTTATAGCGTTTTGAGGCACATATTGTGCAAATCAAGGTGGTACCGCGTCAATTTTTGTCGCCCTTGCTTCAGGCAGGGGCGATTTCTATTTATCAGGAGGAAAAGATATGGCAGAAAAGAGACCTTATTATATTACCACAGCGATTGCATACACATCTGCAAAGCCGCATATCGGCAATACGTATGAGGTTGTATTGGCAGACGCGATCGCACGGTATAAGCGGCAGGCAGGCTTCGATGTCTATTTTCAGACAGGAACTGATGAGCATGGACAGAAGATCCAGCAAAAAGCAGAAGCGGCCGGCATCACACCGCAGGAATATGTCGATCGCGTCAGCGATGAGATCAAGAATATCTGGGATCTGATGAACACTACGTATGACCGGTTTGTCCGCACGACAGATCCGGAACATAAGAGCAAGGTGCAGAAGATCTTCCAGAGAATGTATGAAAAAGGCGATATTTATAAGGGGAAATATGTCGGAAAATATTGCACGCCCTGTGAGAGCTTCTGGACAGAAAGTCAGCTTGTAGACGGTAAATGTCCGGACTGCGGCCGTGAATGTGTGGATGCAGAGGAGGAAGCATATTTCTTCCGTATGAGTAAGTATGCTGATCAGCTCATGCGGCATATTGAGGATAATCCAGGTTTCATTCAACCGGAGAGTCGGAAAAATGAAATGATTAACAATTTCCTTAAACCCGGTCTGCAGGATCTTTGCGTCAGTCGAACAAGCTTTACATGGGGTATTCCTGTCGAGTTCGACCCCGGACATGTTACGTATGTCTGGCTGGATGCACTCAGCAACTACATCACCTTCTGCGGATATGATCCCGACGGAAATCACAGTGCGCAGTATGAAAAATTCTGGCCTGCAGATCTGCACCTGATTGGCAAGGATATCGTTCGTTTTCACACGATTTACTGGCCGATCTTCCTGATGAGCATGGAGCAACCGCTTCCCAAGCAGGTGTTTGGACATCCCTGGCTGCTGGTGCAGGGCGGAAAGATGTCGAAAAGTCTTGGTAATGTGATCTATGCAGATGATCTTGTAAAAATGTTTGGCGTTGATGCGGTTCGGTATTTTGTACTGCATGAAATGCCTTTTGCGACTGATGGCGTCATGACATATGAGTTGATCATTGAGCGTATCAACAGCGAGCTTGCTAACGTTTTAGGTAATCTGGTTAATCGGACGATCGCTATGACCAACCGGTATTTTGACGGTCATATTATGGCGCCGGAGGCGGCGGAGCCGGTCGATGATGAGCTTAAGGCGGTTGCGCTTGCAATGCCCGGTAAGGTTGAGGCGAAGATGGATGAGCTGAAGGTAGCAGATGCCATTGATGAGATCTTTGCGCTGCTGCGCCGCGCCAATAAGTATATCGATGAAACTGCACCCTGGGCGCTTGCTAAAAATGAGGAAAGCCGCAGCCGTTTGGGTACAGTACTGTATAATCTTTTGGAGGCGATCCGTTTTGCGGCTATCGCTTTAGAGCCGTTCCTGCCGGAAACATCCGCACGCATCCTCAGTCAGCTGAATGTTACCAATGACGGATTGGAGAGCCTTGCTGCCTTTGGCCGCATTCAGCCGGGAAGTTCCGTAGGCGCAGCAGAAATTTTGTTTGCACGATTGGATATGGAGAAGAAAATGGAAGAAATCAATCAGTTTAATGCCGAAAAGGCAAAACAGGCACTGCCTGTACTGGAAATTGAGCCATACAGTGAAGAAACCGTCGATTTTGATACTTTCTGTAAAAGTGATCTTCGCGCGGTCAAGGTAAAGGATTGCCAGAATGTGAAAAAGAGCGATAAACTCTTGTGCTTTACACTTGATGACGGTACAGGGACGGACCGGCAGATCCTCTCCGGTATCGCTAAGTATTATAAAGCGGAAGAGCTTATTGGAAAGACACTTGTTGCGATCACTAACCTTCCGCCAAGAAAGATGATGGGTAAGGATAGCTGCGGTATGCTGCTGAGCGCAGTGCATACCGAAAAGGGCGAGGAGATGCTGAATCTGGTTATGCTCAGCGACGACATTCCCGCCGGCGCAAAGCTTTGCTGACAAACAAAAAAGTGTACTGCATATTGCAGTACACTTTTTTTATACAGACATCGGGTTATTCCAATTCAAAAGCACCGGTATAGAGCTGATAATACGTGCCCTTCTGAGCAATCAGATCTTCGTGCGTACCGCGTTCAATAATGCGCCCGTGATCGAGCACCATAATGCAGTCAGAGTTCATAACCGTAGAGAGTCTGTGCGCGATAACAAAAGTTGTTCTGCCCTGCATCAGTGCATCCATGCCCTTTTGCACAAGTCTTTCAGTGCGCGTATCGATTGAGGAGGTTGCTTCGTCAAGAATCATAACCGGGGGATCTGCAACGGCAGCACGTGCAATCGCAATCAGCTGCCGCTGACCCTGACTCAGTCGCGCACCGTTTGCGGTGAGCATCGTGTCGTAGCCCTCCGGTAAGCGCAGAATAAAATCGTGCGCATTTGCAAGCTTTGCGGCTGCAATACATTCTTCGTCGGTGGCATCAAGCTTGCCGTAACGGATGTTATCCATAACTGTGCCGGTAAACAGATTCGTATCCTGCAAAACAATACCAAGACTGCGACGCAGGTCCGATTTGCAGATCTTGTTGATATTGATCCCGTCATAGCGGATTTTGCCGTCATCAATATCGTAAAAACGGTTGATCAGATTGGTGATTGTTGTCTTACCTGCGCCGGTCGCGCCGACAAAGGCAACCTTCTGGCCGGGATGGGCGTATAGTGTAACATCATGCAGGACGGTTTTTTCCGGAACATAGCCAAAGTCTACGTTGTACATGGTGATATCACCTTTGAGCTGTGTATAGGTAATACTTCCGTCTGCCTGATGTGGATGCTTCCATGCCCACTGCCCGGTGCGTTTTTCCGATTCGGTAATGTTTCCGTTATCGTCTATAACTGCATTTACAAGTGTAACATAGCCTTCGTCGATCTCCGCAGGCTCATCCATCATTTCAAAAATGCGCTCTGCGCCGGCAAGCGCCATCACGATCGCGTTGATCTGACTGCTTACCTGGCTGATCGGCTGGTTAAATGTTCTTGAAAGCAGCATAAAGGTCATTAAGTTGCCAAGAGACAGAAGTGTACCGCCGGAGGAAACGGCAACCGTACCGCCAACGATCGCTAAAATGGCGTATTGAATATAGCCGAGGTTGTTGTTGACAGGCCCCATCATATTGGTAAGCTTTCCGGCGGTGTAGGCGTTGCGGCAGAGCTCCTCGTTGAGTGTATCGAACGTTTCGCTGCACGCCTTCTCGTGATTAAATACTTTTACAACTTTTTGCCCCGTGATCATTTCTTCTACATAGCCATTGAGCTTGCCGAGTGAGCGCTGCTGACCGATAAAGTATTTACTGGATTTACCGACGATCTTGACGGTAATAAACAGAATACAGGTTACGGTTATAACGATTACACAGGTCAGAATCCAGGAGGCCTGAAGCATGGAGGCAAAGACAACGATCAGTGTAATAATCGAGGAAAAGCATTGTGGGATGGATTGCGAGATCATTTGCCGCAGGGTGTCAATATCGCTTGTGTAGCGCGACATAATATCGCCGGCCAGGTTCGAGTCAAAGTAGCGGAGGGGCAGCTTCTGCATTTTCGCAAACAACTCATCGCGAATGATCTTTTGTGTTCCCTGACTGACAGAGACCATCAGAAACTGATGTAAAAATGAGCAGAGCATTCCTGCTGCGAAGATTCCGGCAAGGCGGAGGAGGTAGTTTATCAGAGGAGAAAAGTCTGTAGAGTCGGATGCAAGCATCGGCATGATATAATCGTCAACCAGTGTGCCGATAGAACGGCTGCCTGCCGTCTGGGCAACAGCCGCCATAACAATACATAAAAGGACGAGGATCAGGATGGGAATGTTCTTTTTCATATAGCTCAAAAGCCGCAGCAGTGTCTTGCCCGGATTTTTGGCTTTGCGTCCGTCGCCGCGCAGTCTTACAGGAGGCATTATTCATCTCCTCCCTTCGTCTGCGATTCATAAACCTCGCGATAGATAGTGCTGCTTTCAAGCAGCTGGCTGTGTGTGCCTTGACCGACGATCCGGCCGCCTTCCATGACTAAGATCAGATCTGCCTCCTGTACGGATGCAGCGCGCTGCGCAATAATGATCTTGGTTGTATCAGGAATGTTTTCCGCAAAGGCTTTGCGGATCATTGCGTCGGTATGCGTATCGACAGCGGAGGAGGAGTCGTTCAGAATTAGAATCTTCGGTTTTTTCAAAAGAGCGCGGGCAATACAAAGGCGCTGCTTTTGTCCGCCGGAGACGTTTTTGCCACCTTGCTCAATATGTGTATCGTATCCGTCGGGGAAGCTTTCAATGAAATCGTGCGCACAGGCAAGCTTACATGCTTCAATTAATTCCTCGTCGGTGGCATTTGGATTTCCCCAACGCAGGTTTTCTTTGATCGTGCCGGAAAACAGAACGTTTTTCTGCAAGACCATCGATACCTGATCGCGCAGAGTGTGCAGATCATATTTTCGCACATCAACGCCGCCGACCTTGACACAGCCCTCGCATACATCGTAAAGGCGGGGGATCAGCTGACAAGCGTGGATTTGCTGGAGCCTGTGCCGCCCAAAATTCCTACCGTAGCACCGGAAGGGATGTGCAGATCAATCTGTTGCAGGGCATACATTTTGGCAGTAGCAGAGTAGCGGAAGCTGACATTTTCATAATCGATCGAGCCATCAGCTACTTCCATTACGGCGTTTTCTTTCGGGGAAGTTAAATGCGGTGTTTCAGAAAGGATTTCGTGGCATCTTTTCAGCGGTGCACGGCTCATCGTCAGCATTACGAAAACGATGGAAAACATCATCAGGGAGGATAAGATCTGCGTGGTATAGGTAAACATAGAGCTCAGCTGACCGGTAGTCAGGCCATATGCAGGATCGTTTCCGGAGGCGATGACCATATTGGCGCCGAACCAGGATATGGCGATCATACAGCCATATACGCAAAACTGCATGATCGGACCATTGAGTGCCATGATGCGTTCGGCTTTGCAGAAATCACGATAGATAGAGTCGGATATACCAACAAATTTGTCTACTTCTTTTTGCTCGCGGACAAAGGATTTTACAACACGGATTCCGTGAATATTCTCCTGCACAACGTTGTTAAGCTTATCGTAAGTTTTAAAGATCCGGTCAAAAATCTTAAAGACCATTGGAATCAGCGCCAGCAGCGCAAAGATCAGGATCGGAAGCGCAACGCAGAAAACAAGACTAAGCTTTACATTGATTGCCATAGCGGAGAACATGGACAGGATCAGCATCATGGGACTGCGTACTGCCATGCGGATCATCATTTGAAAGGACATCTGCAGATTGGCAACATCGCTGGTCAGTCGGGTAACGATCGACGGTGCGGAGAAGGTGTCGATATTGGAGAAGCTGAAATTCTGCACATGATGAAACATATCATGGCGCAGATTTTTAGCAAAGCCGGTACTTGCCTTTGAAGCATAGTCGGCAGAAGCAACACCAAAAGACAGGGATAACAGTGCAAGGATTACAAGCAGGATCGATCTTGTAATGACAACATGCATATCCTGCAGTACGATGCCATAGTCATACAGATTTGCCATTACCAGAGGAATCAATACCTCCATAGCCACTTCTCCGACCATACACAGAGGGCTGAGTATGGCGGGGCGTTTATATTCCCGGATACATCGGGCCAGTCGCATAATCATGCTGCGTTCTTTCCTCCTTGGAAATACAAATTTAACATTACTCATTATTGTAATATTGAAACATTTGAAAAGCAAGGGGGATAAAAAATTTTACAAATTCAAATCAGGTAAAACCGGCCGAAACAAGGATTCCCTTGTTCCGGCCGGGTTTTATTTTTACCTGTCAGGATACTTCTTCGGTTTCTTTGCGTTTGGTGCAGATTACAGAGGCAATCAGCGCGCATCCGCTTGCCGTCATGGTGGAGAACCAAAGTGCAAGATTGGAGGTGTCTCCGGTCTTCGGATTCTCGGGAAGCTTGCTGTAACTGTTCCGGAATACAAAGCGGTGGGTTTCTTCCTCGACATCCTGACCATCTACCTGATATGTAACGATCAGTTTGCCGTTTTTGTCGTCCGTTACGGTTACATCTACACGATACTCCGTTGTGTCATAGGTAACACCGTCTTTGTAGGTAAGCACTTTGCCGTTTTCTGTCGGCAGGATCTCACGGATGATGTAGCTGTGTGTACCTTCCTCTGTATAGGTAATAGTCTTGAAGGCTACGATACCGTCAATGTCGCTGATACGAGTGTCGAAGGGTGCGTCTGATCCGACCTCATACAGACCGAACTGGAATCCGGAGGGATCTGTACGATCACCGGTCAGAAGCTTTTCGATCGTCAGCATCAGTGTGCCGTTATCGTGGATATACGAATTATCGAACACCAGATCCGTGCGTCCATCGGTGCTTGTAATGACGACTGTTCCTACGACCAGATTACCGTTTCCGTCATCTTCGACAGGGATCGTCAGTGTGTACTCGTTTACATCCCACTTGATGAAGTTCCACAGGAGGTTTTTCTGTTCCTTGATCGTGAAGCGGTATGTGCCGGCTTTGATGAATGTCAAGGTGTCAAACAGGATGTTGCCCTGCGCATCGTTGCTCTTTTCCTGGGTTGCAAAGCCCTCACCGCTTAAGACGAAGGTGAATGTACGCATATCGTTGTCGTAGCGCTTCATGGCTTTGGGGGTGTAGGTTGCAGGTGCGGCAGTATAGGTGTTTGCAAAATCCATGCCGGAGACTGTCGTGGCGTTGCCGTTGACAGTGGAGGTCAGTCCGTTTCCGGTAACGGTGGTCTTGATGCCGCCAGAACCGTTGTCTTCAACCGCAACACGGATGCGGTAAGCAACACTGCTGTATGTGATGCCGTTGATCGTCTCGCCTGCATTCTTTTCCTTGACCAGATAATAGAATGTTTTTCCAGCATTTTCCGGGGCATAGCTAAGCAGGAAGCGGTATGTTCCGTTTGCGTTCTGTACAGTGCTGGGCGTGCGCCCGTCGATCGCATAGGTGTCGTTGGTTTCGTACAGCTCGAATGTAAACATATTATCTGTAAGGGTCTTATTGGCAAGTGTTTTTGTGCCGGTCAGCTCTACTGTAGCGCCTTCTGTGATCTTATAATTGTTGTAGAAGGCGATAGAGCTGGTGGGGATCACGGAGGTTGTGTCGTTTTCGACGATCATTTCAATCGAAGTGGTTACTATCAGAGAACCTCTGTGGTTATCTGTTACGACGACTGTAACATGATACTCGGTTTCGTCATAGACAATGCCGGGCTGGCGGGTTGCAGGGATCTTCTCGCGGACAACATAATAGTGTGTACCCTCGGAGGAATATGTCAGACGGCCAAAGTCAATGACACCGGCTGCATTATTCTTCACCTCGCGGTATACGCCGCCGGAAAGGGCGGTCGTAAAGTCGCTCTGCGTCTGTGTCAGTGTGAAGTCAAACTGTCCGTCGATCAGGACCTTTCCTGTCAGCTCTTTGCTTGCAAGAATATCTGCATAGGCATCAGCTGGCCGGTATGTGTTGACAAAGGACAGTGCGTTGGCATCAACGATGCTCCAGTCGGAGGTGTAGCCGCCTGCATTGTTGTCCTGCACAACGACCTTGACGATGTAGGAAGCGCTGGAATAAGTTACACCGTTTCCGGAGATGCCCGGAACTTCCGTTATACGGTAGAAGTACTGGCCAAGCTCGGAATATGTGATGGGAGCAAAGCGGAAGGCAGCAACGTTATTGACAGAAACACTGTTTTCTGCTCTGAGGATGAGCGGCTGTGCCATTGCGGTGCCCTGCGCATCGGCTACCTGCTCAAGAAGGAAGTGGAATTCACCGTTGAGCATGGGCCTTCCGGTGAGTGTCTTTGTGCCTTCAATGATGACGGAGGTGCTGCCGGTGCGTGTATAAGTGTTGGTAAACAGTATTTCATCAACTGCGCCTGTGCCTAACTTGTTGATATTAACATCAGCGGCAAGGGCGTTACCGTTAGCAGTTACATTTACGGTGATGTGATACTGTGCCGGATCGTACGTCATACCGCCTTTGCTGCCCGCGACTTCACTGACAACATAGTAGTATGTGCCGACCTTTGTGTATTCGATAGCATTAAAGGTCTTTGTGCCTTCGTTGACAATGGAGATGTTTTGCCAGGCACCGTTTGCTTTGATGTTTTCAAAGGAGCTGTCGGTTTCACGAAGCCAGAAGGTAAAGCTTTCAGACTGTGCAGGATCACCGATAAGGTTCTTTTCAACAGCCCACTGTACAGTTGCAGGGGTTAACTGCATCACGTTTTCAAAGGTCAGAGCGTTTGCATCGACGGCTTGACCGTTTTGCTCAAACCGGACGCTGGGAGACAGCGCGCCGTTTTGGGAAACGGCTTTTACGATCACGGTATATTCGGCGGTCGAATAGATCATGCCGGGGATCTTATCCTGCTGTGCGGGGTGGATCTCTTTGAGAATGTATGTGTCCTCGGTAACTTTGTTCAGAGGAATGTGGAATGTCGCCTTGCCGGTAGAATCGACTGTTCGCATGGTGAAGGAAGGCACGGATGCGACAGTGCCGTTTTCAACCTTGTACAAGCCGAACAGGAAGCCGGCTTCGGAGATACCGATGTTGTGCGGATCAGTAACGATCTTGTTTACAGTAAACTCAACATAGGTAGCGTCGGTAACATGTACGTTTACAAAATCCTTTGTGAAGGTAAATACATTGCCGGAGGCTGTCAGGGATGCGCCGGTAGTATAGTCCTGTACATCAATCTCCAGCTTGCCGTCGACATCGGCGTCAGTAACATGGACGACGATGCGGCCGGAGGTTGCATCGTAAGACATGCCGTCAAGCCGGTCTGCAGCGGTGGGGATGACCTCGGATACTTTATAGTAGTAAGTGCCTAATGTATCGAAGGTAAGCGCATCAAAGGCGTAGCGGCCACCGTTTGTGGTAACCGTTGTCATCGAACCGATCTGTGTGTATGTGGCAGTTTCGGGGTCGTAGCGCTCAAGTTTAAAGGA
>JAZNNK010000101.1:0-4060 GCA_045580205.1 Faecousia sp. | reverse complement strand
AAGAGCCGAACCTTTCCGCTCCGTGCAAGAGTGCCTGTCCGCACCATGTACCCATTCAGGCTTATGTACAAAAGATTCTGCTTGGCGATTACAAGGCCGCCTATGATCTGATCACCGGCAAAAATGCCCTCCAAGGCATTTGCGGTGCGGTCTGCGCACATCCGTGTGAGGATGCCTGCGTACGCGGCACGATCGATTCGCCTGTAAAGATCCGTCAGTTAAAGCGGTTCGTTTTAGAGTACGGCGCAGCACAAGGCTGGAAGCCCGCCTGGTGCGCTGCCGAGAACAACGGTCATAAGGTCGCTGTCATCGGTGCCGGCCCGTGCGGTCTGGCTTGCGCTTCCGAGCTGAAAAAGGCAGGCTACGAGGTCTGCGTTTACGATCAGAACCCCGAAGCAGGCGGCAATCTGCGCTACGGTCTGCCTGCCTATGCAGGACAGACGGAGTCGCTCGCCCGTGAGATCGCCATGCTGCAGGAAAACGGCGTAGAATTTAAATTTAACACTAATGTCGGCATTGATATAACGTTATCGGAGCTGAAGCAGCAGGGCTACGAAAAAGTCTTTGCCGCTGTTGGCGCACAGCTTCTGCAGCCGAGTACGATCCCCGGCTTTACAAACGCGATCGACGCAGTCGACTTCCTGCGTCAGATCAATCTTGGAAAAACACCTGCCGTTTCCGGCAAGGTAGCCGTGATCGGTGAAGGCTATGCCGCGATCAACGCCGCGCGCAGTGCTGTCCGTTTAGGCGCGCAGAAGGTTACACTTCTCCTGCCCGGCAGCATGCCAAAGGCAAGCGGTATGCTGGAAAACCTGACAAAAGCCCAGCAGGAAGGCGTATCCGTCCTCGAAAACTGCAATATCCTTGAGATCGGCACAGACCGGATCGTCATGGACCGCGACGGCATGGAGCTGTCTGTCTCCTGCGACAGCTGTATTCTTGCCGGTACATATACTGCCGCTGTTCCTGCTGACAACGAAGATATTCTTGTGTGCACCTCTGCAAAGATTGGCAATGTCATCTCTGCGATCACTGCCGGTAAAGAAGCTGCCGTTGCCATTGACAAGATGATCATGGGCGAAGGCGCTTCCCTGGAGGGCATCTCCTCGCTGAAAACAGTCAGCGCCGAGCTTGTCCGCAGCAGAAACGGCTATCAGAAGAAGAATCCGCACAAGCTTAAGCTCGACAAAGCACCGCAGGAGCGCATTGCAGACTTTGATGCATATGAGCGCATCATGACCGAAGCTGAGGCGCTTGCCGAGGCCGCCAGATGCTTAAACTGTGGTTGCGGCGAAGGCTGCCAGCTTTGCAAAACGATCTGTACCGATTTTGCTCCGGAGGTCGCCGGAACCGACACCATGCATATTCGCAAAGAAGAGTGTGTGGCATGCGGCATGTGCTACAATCGCTGCCCCAACGGCAATATTGAAATGGTCAATCTCGGCTACACCGTTTGACCGGAAATAAAGGAGTGTAAAAAATATGCAATATCATCACGTTTCCTATGAAGCTCTCCGGAACTTCTGTATTCATGTTTTTCAGGGCTATAACTTCTCCCAGCAGGAGAGTGAGCAGATCACCGATGTTCTGCTGGCCGCTGACCTTTCCGGCATTGAATCACACGGTGTTCAGCGCCTGATCCGCTATCACAAGGAGATCACCGGCGGTCTGGTTAAGCTTGACGCGAAGCCTGAGATCGTTAAAGAGACTCCTATTTCCGCAGTTATTGAAGGCAACGACTGCATGGGACAGGTCTTAGGTGTACAGGCTATGAACCTTGCCATCAAGAAAGCCAAGGAAGTCGGCTTCGGCATGGTTACAGTCCGCAACTCCAACCACTACGGCATCGCTGCATACTACTCCAAGATGGCTGCCGAGCAGGGTCTGATCGGTATGTCTATGACCAACACCGAAGCGATCATGGTGCCTACCTTTGGCCGTCAGGCTATGCTGGGTACAAACCCCATCGCATTTGCTATGCCTGCTCAGCCGACCATCTACTCTTTCGATGCGGCAACGACTGTCGTTCCCCGAGGCAAGCTTGAAGTTTACGTCAAGCGCGGCAACGGTCTGCCGATCGGCTGGGCTCTGGACGAAAACGGTCATGACAGCGACGATGCTGACCGCGTGCTGAAAAATATCATCGGCAAGACCGGCGGCGGTATTCTGCCTTTGGGCGGCTCCGGTGATATGACCTCCGGCTACAAGGGTTACGGCTTTGCTATGATGTGCGAGATCGCTACGGCGATCCTCTCCGGCGGCACAACCTCTAACTACATTTACAAAACACCCGGCAGAGCCAATATCGCACATTGCTTCATTGCTCTGGATCACGGCATGTTTGGCGACAAGGCAGAGATCGAAGCAAATCTGTCGAAGTATCTGCAGGAGGTTCGCGACTCCGATAAAGCCGAGGGTCAGGACCGCATTTACATTCACGGTGAAAAAGAAGCTGAGGCACACGAGCGCGTTCTGCGCGAAGGCGTATATCTCAACGATAAGACTTACGGTGAAATGCAGATGATCGGTGAATACACCGGCGCATCCGCATACCTGCCTCCGTACCTCGACTAAGCTAAAATACCATTGGGCGACAGCTTCTTTCGAAGTGTCGCCCAATGTTTTTTATACTGCTGTCTGTATATTTGCATAAGCCGGAGGCATTTTGTATAATTTTAAAACACCCTCCCCCTGTTTTGTATATAGTTTTCACAAATCTTGAATATTTATTCAAAATATCTTGACTGTATTTATATTTATATGTATAATTTTGTGTATACAATAGAAAACTATACGGAGGGAATCTGTCATGAATAAGAATGCGATCAAGAAAGTCGTTCTGGCCTACTCCGGCGGTCTGGACACTTCCATTATTATCCCCTGGCTGAAGGAAAACTACAACAACTGTGAGGTCATCGCCGTTTCCGGAAACGTCGGTCAGGCCGACGAGCTGGAGGGTCTGGAAGAAAAGGCTCTCAAGACCGGTGCTTCCAAGCTGTATGTGTTGGACCAGACGGATGAATACGTCGACGAATACATTATGCCCTGTCTGAAGGCTGGCGCAGTTTACGAAGAATATCTGCTCGGTACGAGCCACGCCCGCCCCTGCATCGCCAAGGGTCTTGTAGAGATTGCTCTGAAGGAGGGCGCCGACGCGATCTGTCATGGCTGTACCGGCAAGGGAAACGATCAGGTCCGTTTTGAGCTGGCGATCAAGCATTTCGCGCCCAACATGCCGATTATCGCCCCCTGGCGTGAATGGGATATCAAGTCCCGTGAAGAGGAGATCGAATATGCCGAAGCGCATAATATTCCTCTGAAAATCAACCGCGAGACCAACTATTCCAAGGACAAGAACCTGTGGCACCTCAGCCACGAGGGACTCGACCTTGAAGATACCGGCAACGAGCCGCAGTATGAAAAGCCGGGCTTCTTGGAAATGGGCGTCTCTCCCCTGCAGGCTCCCGATGCACCTACATATATCACCCTTGATTTTGTGCAAGGCATTCCCGTTGCACTCAACGACGAAAAAATGTCTGCCAAGCAGATCATCCTTAAGCTCAACGAGATTGGCGGTGCCAACGGTATCGGTCTTCTCGATATTGTCGAAAACCGGCTGGTCGGCATGAAATGTCGCGGCGTATACGAAACACCGGGCGGCTCGATCCTCTACAAGGCGCACTCTGTCCTGGAGAGCATCTGCCTCGACAAAATGACCATGCATGAAAAACAGCGTCTGTCCGTTACATTTGCTGAGCTTGTGTATAACGGCCAATGGTTTACGCCTCTGCGCGAAGCACTGTCTGCCTTTGTCGATAAGACACAGGAGCGCGTTACAGGCAAGGTGCGGCTGAAGCTGTACAAGGGCAATATGATCAATGCCGGCGTATGGAGCGATTATACATTGTACTCTGAGGAAATTGCGACCTTCGGTGAGAGCGATTATAACCAGGCTGATGCAACCGGCTTTATTAACCTGTTTGGCTTGCCTATCCAGGTTCAAGCAATGGTTGACGGAAAGAAATAACATTTAACCGGAAGGGGCGGATAATGGTGTCCG
>JAZNNK010000100.1:0-3898 GCA_045580205.1 Faecousia sp. | reverse complement strand
ATCATTGACCGTTACAACATGTACGCCGCGACCGGTCAGCGCGTTTAAATAACACGGCAGGATCGCTACAAGCGTCTTGCCTTCACCCGTACGCATTTCTGCAATACGGCCCTGGTGCAGTACGATGCCGCCAAGCAGCTGAACAGGGTAGGGGCGCATACCCAGAACGCGGTCTGCCGCTTCCCGGATAGCTGCAAAGGCCTCCACCAGAATGTCGTCGAGCGTCTCTCCCTGCGCAAGTCTTTCCTTAAAAACAGCTGTTTTATTCTTCAGCTGCTCTTCGGAAAGCGCCTTATACGCCTGCTCCAACGCAAGGATCTGATCCACGATCGGCTGGATCTGCCGAATCTGACGCTCCGAGCGCGTTCCAAACAGCTTCTTAAAAAGTCCCATACCATTCTCCTTCAGGACACAATTTTCCTCATTATAGCACATCCAACGCAAAAAGAATAGACTATTTTGTGAATAAATGGATTCTTTTCCCGTCAAGAAAATACGGTGTTTCGCTTGTTTTTATACATGATTTTTGTTATAATAACTCCAATCTGTCTAAACTTTTCAAGTTTTTGTAAATTGCTTGCGGGAGGTCCGTTTTTATGAGGACAGAATATCTTCTCAACCGGGACTGGTCCTTTACTGGCTTTGACGGCTCTGCAGAAAAGATCGATATTCCCCACACCTGGAATGCTTCTGACGGGCAGGACGGCGGCAACGATTACCGCCGGGGCGCCTGCGTTTACAGCAAGCACTTTTCTATGCCGCAAAAGAAAACTTCTCAACGTGTTTATATTGAATTTCAAGGCGTCAACGCCTCCGCCTCTGTCGTTCTTAACGGAAGTGCCGTTGCAGCGCATGACGGAGGATATTCCACTTTCCGTGCCGACATCACCGATCTTCTGCAGGAAGATAACCTGCTGGAAGTAACGGTCGATAACAATATTAACGACCGCGTATATCCGCAAAAAGCCGACTTTACCTTTTACGGCGGTATTTATCGGGATGTAAAGCTTTTGATCGTTGATGCGCAGCATTTTGATCTGGATTATTTTGGCGGACCCGGTATTGCGGTAAGCTCTGAGGTATGCGGTGCAGATGCAAGCGTACGCATCCGCACATGGCATAACGCAGCTGCCGGAAAGGTCTGCGTAAATATTTTGGACGCTGACGGCGCTTTGGTCGCTGAAGGAGAAGGGGAGGACGCCACCCTGCAGATCCCCGGCGTTCATCTTTGGAACGGTCTGGATGACCCCTATTTATACACCTGCAAAGCGACCCTGACTGTCAACGGCGTGCAAACAGACACGGTGCAGACCCGCTTTGGCGTGCGGTATTTCCGGTTTGATCCGCAAGAAGGCTTTTTCTTAAACGGCAGGTCTTATCCGCTTCGGGGCGTATGCCGTCATCAGGACTGGAAAGGCATTGGAAACGCCTTAACAAAAGAACATCACGATACCGATATGGCTCTCATTCGCCGCATCGGCGCAAACACGATCCGGCTTGCCCATTATCAGCACGATCAGTATTTTTATGATCTTTGCGACCAATACGGCATGGTCGTATGGGCAGAGATCCCGTATATTTCCGAGCATATGCCGCGCGGACGGGAGAACACCGTATCGCAGATGACTGAGCTCATCGTACAGAATTTTAACCATCCAAGCATTGTTACCTGGGGTCTTTCCAATGAGATCACCATTTCCACCAAAGACAAACCGGACATGCTCGATAACCACCGCATGCTCAACGATCTTGTGCATAAATTAGACCCCTCACGCGCAACCACGCTTGCCTGCTATGCAGTTTGCAGCCCGTTTAATAAAGTTGCGCACATCAGCGATCTTGTCAGCTGGAATCTGTATTTAGGCTGGTACGTTCCCGGCCTGTTTCTGAACAACCTGTGGATCGACTTTTTTCACTGGAAGTATCCCGATCGCTGCTTAGGCTACTCCGAATACGGCTGCGAAGCTATGCCAAATCTGCACGCATCCCGTCCGCGCAGGGGAGACCACACTGAGGAATATCAGGCGATCTATCACGAATATCTGCTCAGATGCTTTGAAAAGCGGCCGTTTTTATGGGCAACACACGTATGGAATATGTTCGACTTTGCTGCCGACGCCAGAAATCAGGGTGGCGAGCCGGGTATGAATCACAAAGGACTTGTTACATTTGACCGCAAGCTTTGCAAGGACAGCTTCTATCTCTACCAGGCATACTGGACGACCGCACCAATGGTGCATATCTGCTCAAAACGGTATGTTGACCGCCCGGAGAAAAAGACGCGCGTAAAAATATATTCCAACTGCGACAGCGTTACCTTGTATGCAAACGGTAAAAAAATTGGTGAAAAAACCGGCCGCAAGGTCTTTACCTTTACCGTCAGACTTGACGGACAAACGCATTTGGAGGCTGTTGCGGGAGGCTGCCGCGACGAAGCCGTCATCCGTCCCTGCAAAACCGCAAATCCCGCCTACAAGCTCGGCAAGGGCGTTGCCGGCGGCGGCAACTGGACCTGACCGGCCTTATAGACCACTTTCACTTAAGGAGACTGTTTTCAATGAACGAACACAGCGGCATGAATCGCGCCAGATTTTATCAGCTTGCTCTGTTTCCCATGAACAACGGCGCAACCAATGTATATTTTGTGCTGATCCTCAGCTATATTGCCACTTTTGGCAATAAGGTCCTGGGATTAGGCATGGTGTTTGCTTCCTTTATGGTAACCGGCATGCGTGTTTTTGACGCGGTAACCGACCCCATTATCGGCGCGATCATGGATAAAACAGACGGCAAATTTGGAAAATTCCGTCCGTTCATGGTACTCGGCAATCTGACGATGGCGGTATCTGTTATCTTATTATATGTGCTTACGCCAATGATCCCCGCCTCGCTTATATGGCTGCGTTATACTGCGTTTATCCTGCTGTACGCGGTATGGGTGATCGGCTATACCTTTCAGACCTCTGTTACGCGGTCTGCGCAGTCTGTGTTAACAAACGATCCGAATCAGCGACCCCTATTTACCGTGTTTAATACCATTGGCTCTCTTGCCGGCATGGGCGCAATGCAGTTTATAGGCCCGATCCTTGCCGGCGACCGCTTTGCCGGTGATTACAACGCAAGCTGGTTTGCCATTATGACGCCCATCGGCGTAACCGTATCGATCCTTCTGACTGTACTGGCGCTGATCGGCATCTGGGAAAAGGACCGGACGAAATATTTTGGTCTTGGCGGAAAGCAGGAACAGGTCAAAGTGCGCGACTACATTACTATCGTGCGCAACAACAAGCCCCTCCAGCGCCTTATGATTGCCGGCGGAGGCTGCAAGTTAGCCCTGTCGATCGCTACGAATATGACTGTTCTGATCATGCTGTATTCCTGTATGATGGGAAATTACGACGCGCTCTATCTTCCCATGATGGTCGTCGGCTACATCTTTTCCGTACCTTTCTTCCTGCTGACCGTTCGTACCTCGCAAAAACACGGACAGAAGCGCTCTCTTATGACATACGTTGCCGTTGCACTCATCTGCTATGTCGGCGTTCTCGTCCTGCTTTTACTGTGGAAACAGGGCGACCCCTCCCGCAGTCTGCAGATATATGAAGGAACGCTCTTTGGCAGCGATTTCCACCTGCGCATCAACCTGTACACGGTCCTTTTTGTGGCGTTTTTCGGTGTCGGGTACGGCGCTTATTACGCAACCGCTGATATGCCAATCCCGATGGTCGCCGACTGTGCCGACTATGAAACGTATCGCTCCGGCAAATTCATACCCGGCATTATGGGCACGCTCTTCTCCTTAGTGGATAAGCTTGTTTCATCGTTATCTGCTACGGTTGTGAGTATCGCGCTTTTATTTATCGGCATTAAAGATCTGCCCACCAAAGCAACTGCCTAT
>JAZNNK010000099.1:0-7848 GCA_045580205.1 Faecousia sp. | reverse complement strand
ATGCGTCTGCGGTTGCGCTGGACGGAAAGGCCTACCTTTTCTCCGGCAACAGCGGCGCCGGTAAATCCACACACACGCGCCTTTGGCAGCAGGTGTTTGGTGATAGGGCGCAGGTATTCAATGATGACAAGCCTGCCCTGCGGCTGATTGACGGTAAGTGGTATGCTTATGGAACGCCCTGGTGCGGCAAGGACGGAATCAACCGCAACAGAAGGCTTCCCCTGGCGGGTATTTGTTTTCTGGAGCAGGCGGGGCATAACCGTATCCGTCGGCTGAGCTTTAAGGAAGTGATCTCCCGCGTTTTAGCGCAGACGATCTCCCGCTTTCAGGATGAGAAAACGCTTGATACGCTGCTGTTTATGGTAGATAAGCTTGTTCGACAGATTCCGGTCTTTGAACTGGAAAACAGACCGGAGCCGGAGGCGGCACGGCTTAGTTATGATACGATGCGCCGCACGGCGGAGGAGGAAGGTTTATGAAATTAGCAGAAGGCTTTGCATTACGGCAGGTAGCCGATACCTGGGTGGTGATCCCGTTGGGATCGGCCAGTGTGGATTTTAACGGAATGCTTACACTTAATGAATCCGGTGCACTTCTATGGAAGCAAATGGAAAACGGGGCAGGGGAGCAGGCACTTGCCGATACACTTGTCAGGGAATACGGTATCTCACAGGAGCAGGCGCTTGCCGATGTCGGTGAATTTTTGCAGACACTCAAGGCGGCCGGCTGCCTGAAAACGGAATAAGAAAAAATATCCGCCTGAAGGGCAACGCTTCCTTACGGAGTGCCCCCAAAGACGGATATTTTTTATGCAAGCGTTGCGGCCATGACGGCCTTGATGGTGTGCAGGCGGTTTTCAGCCTCATCAAAAACGATCGACTGCTCACTTTCAAACACTTCGTCTGTAACCTCCATGCAGTCAATGCCGAAGGCCTTATACACCTGTTTTCCGGTTTCGGTGTTCAGATCGTGAAATGCGGGCAGACAATGCATAAAGCGGCACTGCTTTCCGGCGGCAAGCATTAATTCTTTTGTTACACGGTAGGGAGAAAGCGCTTCGATTCGCTCTTTCCACACGGACTCCGGCTCGCCCATAGAGACCCATACATCAGTGTAGATGATATGCGCGTCCTTGACAGCACGCATGGGGTCGGAAATAAATTCCAGAACAGCACCGGTCGAAGCGGCAATCTGTTGACACTGCCGGATGAGCGCCTGGTCGGGGAAATATTCTTCGGGTGCGCAGGCAACAAAGTGCATACCCATTTTGGCACAGCCGACCATGAGAGAATTACCCATGTTGTAGCGGGCATCGCCCATGTACACCAGTTTTATGCCTTTTAATGTACCGAAATACTCGCGGATCGTCATAAAATCTGCAAGGATCTGTGTCGGATGGAATTCGTTTGTCAGCCCGTTCCAAACAGGCACACCGGCGTATTGCGCCAGCGCTTCAACGATCTCCTGTCCAAAACCGCGATATTCAATGCCGTCAAACATTCTGCCCAGTACGCGGGCCGTGTCGGCAATGGATTCTTTTTTGCCCATCTGGGAGCTTTTCGGATCGAGGTAGACGGGGTGCATGCCCAAGTCGGCAGCCGCGACTTCAAAAGCACAGCGTGTACGCGTGCTTGTCTTTTCAAATACGAGGGCGATCGATTTGCCCGTGCAGAGCCGGTGATCAATGCCGGCCTTTTTTCTTGCCTTCAGATCGTCGGCAAGATCGATCAGGCCCAGAATCTCCTCCGGCGTGAAATCCAACAGCTTTAAAAAGCTTTTATTTTTCAAGTTCATGCAAAAACCTCCTGTCATCTATCATAGGCGGCATGCCTGCAGAATTGTCTGCACAGCCTTTTCCAACAGCTCCATAGGGATGTTCAGCGCGGGAAGCAGGCGCACCTTCTGCTTGGCAGTCAAGCATAAAACACCGTTTTCCATGCAAGCAGATACAACATCCTTTGCAGGGCGGACTGTCTCTATGCCGATCATCAGTCCCATGCCGGTAACAGATTTTATACCCTGCGCGCCTTTAAGTGCAGAGAATATATATTCGCTTTTCTGTCTGACCTCGGATAAAAATGCCGCATCCAGGCGGTTTATAACACTTAGCGCGCCGGCGCAGCAGACCGGATTTCCGCCGTAGGTCGAGCCGTGATCACCGGGTCCGAGCACAGAGCAGACCTTTTCACCCAAAAGGGTCGCACCGATGGGCAGTCCGCCGCCGAGACCTTTGGCGGTGGATACGATATCCGGGCAGATGCCGAATTGTTCATATGCATACAGGCTGCCGGTCCGGCCGTTGCCCGTTTGCACTTCATCAATCATGAGAGGAATATCGTACTGCTGTGCAAGAGATGCTGCAGTACGGACAAATTCCTGATGCAGGGGGATCACACCGCCCTCACCCTGTACACATTCGAGCATAATGCCGGCAACAGATGTCGTTTCAATGGCGCGGATAAGAGCATCGGTATCATTTGCTTCAACGTGTATAAATCCGGGCGTAAGCGGCTGGAACAGTGCGTGAAAATGATCCTGCCCGGTTGCGGCAAGGGTGGTAAGCGTCCGCCCGTGAAAGCTGTTTTTCAGTGTGATGATGGTATGATATTCGCTGCCCTTTTTGTCCATAGAATACTTGCGGGCATATTTAATGGCACATTCGTTTGCTTCTGCGCCGGAGTTGGAAAAAAAGACTTTTTTCAGTCCCGTTCTCGTGCAAAGCGCTTCTGCAAGACGCGCGCACGGCCCGGTATAATACAGGTTGGAGGTATGCTGGAGCGACTGCAGCTGGTTCGTTACTGCATCGAGCCAGATTTCGTCAGCAATGCCGAAGCTGGTTACACCGATGCCTGATCCCATATCAATATACGTTTTGCCGTTTATGTCTGTCAAAAGACTTCCTTTGCCGCTGACCAGCTCGACAGGGAATCGCCCGTATGTACCGGCAACATATTGCTTATCAAGTTCAATAATATGCATAATTTACCCTTTCGTAACCATTGTGCCTGCGCCTTCGTCCGTCAAAAGCTCCATAAGGATCGAGTGCGGGATCCGGCCATCCATAACGATGACGTTGCTGACACCGTGATCGAGCGCCTCGATACAGCAGTCGACTTTGGGGATCATTCCACCGGAAATAACGCCTTTTTCATAAAGCGCCTTGGCCTCTGAGGTCGTAATCTGTGGAATTAAGGTGGTGGGGTCATCCTTGTCCAGCAGAATACCGGAAATATCCGTCATCATGATCAGACGGGAAGCACCCAGCGCGCCGGCGATGTATGCGGCGGCTGTATCGCCGTTAATGTTGTAGGTATTGCCCTGCCGGTCGCTGGCAACCGTTGATATGACAGGGATATAGTTTTTTTCGAGCAGGTCGGTGATCGGCTGCGTGCGGACCTTCGTAATTTGACCGACATAGCCGAGTGCTTCATTTTTGACACGCGCCTCTAAAATGCCGCCGTCGATACCGGAAAGACCGACTGCATGACCGCCCTTCATCTGCAGGAGATTGACAAGATCCTTATTAACTTTTCCTGCAAGCACCATCTGCACAATATCGACGGTTTCCTTGTCCGTAACGCGCAGACCGTCCACAAAAACTGCTTTTTTTCCGAGCTTTTCCATTGTCTCGTTGATTTCCGGTCCGCCACCGTGTACCAGCACGACTTTGACACCGATCAGCCACAGCAGAGCAATATCCTCCATGACTTGCTCCTTTAGCTGGGCATTGATCATGGCGTTGCCGCCATATTTGATCACAACGATTTTGCCGCTGTACTGTTTAATGTAGGGCAGTGCTGCCGTCAAGACCTCCGCGCGCTGCGCGTTTGAAAAATGGTTATCCATACGATACTCCTTATGTCCGGTAATCTCCGTTGATCTTCACATAGTCGTAGGTCAGGTCGCAGCCCCATGCACAGGCACTGTAAGGACCGTCTCCTAAGGAAACAAGGATCTCGATCTCCTTTTCCAGCAGGATCTGCTTTGCCTGTTCCTCCGAGAAGGGAACACCTGCACCGTTTTGGCAGACAGTTATAGTGCCTTTTGCGCTGCGGAACGAAACACCGATTTTTCCGACATCTACATCTGCGCCGCTGTAACCGATTGCGCAAAGAACGCGGCCCCAGTTTGCGTCCGCGCCAAACATGGCGGCTTTCAGCAGGCTTGAACAGATCACACTTTTGGCACAGAGCTTAGCGGCCTGTAATGTATCGGCACCGGACGTTTTACATTCAAGGAGCTTCGTAGCGCCTTCGCCGTCCCCGGCGATCATTTTACACAGATGGACTGTAACCGTATTGAGCGCCTGCATGAAGGTATCAAAATCCTCACCGTCGGATGTGATCATGGGATTTCCCGCCATGCCGTTGGAGAGAACGGTTACCATGTCGTTGGTAGAGGTGTCGCCGTCAATAGAGAGCATGTTGAAGGTGGATGCAATATCCGCAGACAGAGCTTTTTGCAGCATGGTATCCGATATAGCGGCATCGCATGTGATAAAGACGAGCATCGTTGCCATGTTCGGGTGGATCATGCCGCTTCCCTTGGCAATACCGCCCATACGGCAGGCCTTTCCGCCAACCGTAAATTCTACAGCGATCTCCTTGAGGACAGTGTCTGTCGTCATGATCGCTTCAGCGGCTGCCTGACTGCCGGTGTAGGATAGGCCGGAAACAAGCGCATCCATGCCGCCCTCAATGGGGGCAAGCGACAGGGGCTGTCCAATGACACCGGTGGATGCAACAACTATATCTTCGGCAGATATGGCAAGCTGATCGGCTGCAAGCGCGCACATTCCCTCGGCAATTTCTATGCCGTTTGCATTACAGGTATTGGCATTGCCACTGTTACAGATGACAGCGCGGGCAATGCCGTTGGACAGGTGCTTTTTTGTAACAGTCAAAGGTGCGCCTTTTACAAGGTTTGTAGTATATACGGCACATGCCGATGCAGGAACGTCGCTGCCGGTCAGCGCCAGATCCTTTTTTGTACGATTGTGGCGGATGCCGCAGTGGACACCGTTTGCGCGAAAGCCTTTTGCGGCGCATACGCCGCCTTGAATAATATTCATGTAGATCCGTCCTTATTTATACAGTCAGTCCTTCTGCTTCATCGCAGCCGAGCAGAAGGTTCATATTTTGGATGGCGGCACCAGAGGCGCCTTTGCCGAGATTGTCGTATACTGCCGTGAGCAAAATGCGGTCTGCATTTCCGTAGACGGACAGCAGCATATCATCGCGGTTTGCGCAGGCTGTGGCGGAGAGCATTCCGTCAGCATCGGCACAGTCGCAAAAGCGCACGAGACCGGTGGAATACCGGTGCTGATAAAGCTGACGAATATCTTCTGCGGTTCCGCGAAGCTGGCTTTTATGCAGAGGAACAGTTACTTCCATACCGCTGTAAAAGTCTCCCACGATCGGAGAAAACACAGGCGCATTCTCAAGTCCGCACAGGCAGAGCATTTCTTTCAGATGCTTATGCTGCTGCGGCAGCGCGTACTGCCTTGGCGCAAGCAGGCAGACAGGCCGATCCGGAGCTTCATATTGCGCGATCATCTTTTTTCCGCCGCCGGAGTAACCCGTCAAAGAAAAGCAACTTAAAAGTACATCTTTTGGTAAAAGCTTTTCTTCAATAAGCGGTGCGACCAGTGCAATAAAGCCGCTTGCATGACAGCCGGGGTTGGCAATCCGGCAGCTTTGAACGATGCGCTCGCGCTGCCCGGTCAGCTCCGCAAAGCCGTATACCCATTGTGGATCGGTGCGGTGGGCGGTGGAGGTGTCGATCAGCTTGACCTTCGGGTTTTCCGTAAGCGATACGGCTTCTCTGGCTGCATCGTCCGGCAGGCAGAGAAAAACGATATCTGCGCTGTTGAGCACTTCTTTTCTGGCAGAGGGATCTTTTCGCAGGGAATCCGGAAGTGTAAGTAATGAGATATCCTTGCGTGTACAGAGCCGGTCAGCGATGCGCAGACCGGTCGTGCCGGCACTGCCATCGATAAATATATTTGTCATAGCATGTTCCTTACATAGTCGATCTGCGCCTGTACGGAGGAGATCGAGGTGCCGCCCTCGCTGATCCGTTTTTCTACGCAAGTCATCAGATCGATCTCGTTATACAGATCGGATTCAAAAAGCGGACTGAAGGATTGGTATGTTTGCAGATCCAGCTTTTCGAGCACCGTGTTTTTTTCAATGCACAGTCGTACAAGCTCGCCGGAGATCTTATATGCACTGCGGAAGGGCAGCCCTTTTTTGACAAGATAATCCGCTACATCCGTTGCATTGATAAAGCCCTTTTGTGCAGCAAGCTTCATATTTTCGCGGTTGGCGGTCATAGTGCTGACCATGCCGGTCAGGACCTGCAGGCATGCTTTTACAGTATCACAGGCATCAAAAACGCTCTCTTTGTCCTCCTGCATATCCTTGTTGTAGGCAAGGGGCAGACCTTTCAGTACTGTCAGAAGACTGATCAGATCCCCATAAACACGGCCTGTCTTGCCGCGAATCAGCTCTGCCATGTCCGGATTTTTCTTTTGGGGCATGATCGAGGAGCCGGTCGTGTAGGCGTCGGACAGTTCAATAAACCGGAACTCCCAGCTTGACCAGAGGATGAGCTCCTCACAGAAGCGGGACAGGTGCATCATGATTATAGCAAGATCGCTCATAAGCTCTGCGCAGAAATCGCGGTCCGACACGCCGTCGAGCGAGTTGCGGCAGATATCGTCAAAGCCAAGCTTTTGCGCCTCGTAGCGACGGTCTGTATCATATGTCGTACCGGCCAGTGCGCAGCATCCGATGGGACAGATGTTTGTGCGCTTGCGGCAGTCTTTCAGACGGTCTGTATCCCGCAGAAGCATCATGGCATATGCCATTAAATGATGGCCGAATGTGATGGGCTGTGCTCTCTGCAGATGTGTATATCCAGGCATGATCGCGTCCTTATATGTCTGAGCCTGATCTGTAAGTGCAGCAATAAGCGATTTGATCTGCATGCTGATCGTATCAATCTCATCGCGCAGATACATCCGGATATCGAGCGCCACCTGATCGTTGCGCGAGCGCGCCGTATGGAGCTTTTTACCTGTCTGACCGATGCGCTCGGTCAGCACCTGCTCAACAAACATATGGATATCTTCGCAGTCCGGGTCAATGGCGAGCGCACCGCTTTCAAGATCGCACAGGATCTGCTCGAGACCTGCAATCAAAGTCTCTGCATCTGCGGCAGAGATAATGCTTTGTGCGGCGAGCATGGAGGCGTGCGCCATAGAACCGGTAATATCCTGTTTATACATGCGGCAGTCAAAGCCGATAGAAGAATTAAAATCATCGGCGGTTTTTTCCGTCGTGCCGTCAGTGCGGCCTGCCCATAATTTAGCCATGTTCTTACTCCTTTATATAGGTACGGCGGGAGCAAGCTCCCGCCGCAGAAAAATTATTTTCCATCTACCATAGCCTGCACCTTGATGGGCAGACCGTAAAGGTTAATGAAGCCGGCGGCATCTGCCTGATTGTAGTCGCTTTCACCGAAGGTGGCGATCGCTTCGGAGTACAGAGAATAGGGACTCCATACGCCGGCATTGATCATATTGCCCTTGTAGAGCTTCAGCTTTACCTTGCCGGTGACCGTCTCCTGGGTCTTGTCCACGAATGCAGACAGGGCCTCCCGCAGGGGGGTAAACCACTGGCCGTTATAGACCAGCTCTGCAAAGGTGATGGACAGGCGCTGCTTTTCGTGCAGGGTCATCTTGTCCAGGCAGATGCTCTCCAGCACGCTGTGGGCCTTGTAGAGGATGGAGCCGCCGGGCGTCTCATACACACCGCGGCACTTCATGCCAACCAGACGGTTTTC